>CAJPTP010000117.1 GCA_905373555.1 uncultured Francisella sp.
GGCCTTTTCGCTTCCACCCGCCGGCCTTCCGGCCTTGCGTCGGTTTGCCCGGATGGCAAACCGCGCGGAGAAACGCCATGCCTACCGACATCGTCGCCCCCATCGACACCCGCAGCGAACGAGACGAGCAGCAAGAGCTGATCAGCGAATGCTTTGTCCGAACCTTGGGCTACAAAGACTTGGGCGAGCTGCGCGAGCCCGCGCCCAACCGCTGCGTCGACGCCGAGACGCTGAGGCGGCGCCTGCTCAAGATGGGTTACGATCCGGAGGTCGCCCGCAAGGCCATCGAGGAGATTGAGCGCGACGCGTTTTCGCCCCGGCCCGACGGCCAAGAGAGCGGGGCGCAAGCGGCCGCGGCCGACTCGCTTTTTGAGCGCAACCGCAGGATCTACGCGAAGCTGCGCTACGGGATCGGCGTCGAGGGCGAGTCGGGCTTGACGCGGGTGTTCCCGATCGATTGGGCGCATCCCGAAAACAACGAGTTCGCGGTCGCGCAGGAGGAGTCCGTCCTCAACGAGCGCACGGGCGCGGTGCGCCGGCCTGACGTCGTGGTGTACGTCAACGGCTTGGCCTTGGCGACGATCGAGCTGAAAAAATCGGGCGTCGACGTCGACGCCGGGATCGAGCAGCTCACGCGCAACCAAAGCGACGACGAAATCGGCGATTTTTTCACGACCCAGCAGCTGCTTTGCGCGGGCAATGCGGCGCAGGGGCTGCGCTACGGCGCGATTTGGACGCCGCCCAACTTCTACGCCAAATGGCGGGAAAGCCGCGACGCCTCGGATCGGGCTTCGCTCGCCGCGCGCCGGATCGCCGATCGCGAGACGAGCCTGCTGCGCCAAGACGTCGTGAGTTTGTTTTTCAAAGAGCGTTTTTTGCTGCTGATTCGCGATTTCGTCATCTTCGACCGCGACGTCAAGAAAATCGCCCGCCACAACCAATTTTTCGCCAACATGGCCGCCCGGTCCTTCATCGAAAGACGGATGGGCGGCATCGTGTGGAACACACAAGGCTCGGGCAAGACGCTGACCATGGCGTGGCTGGCCAGATGGGTTTGCGAAAGCATCCCCAACGGGCGGGCGCTGATCGTCACCGACCGCGAGGAGCTGGACAGGCAAATCGGCGCTTTGTTTCAAGGCGTCGGCCTCAAGATCCGCCGAGCGGGCAGCGGCAAGGAGCTGCGCGAGCTGCTCGATTCGCCCGCCTACCCCATCGTGACCACCCTGATCCACAAGTACGGCGACAGATCGGGGCGCCGAGGCGGGCTCGGCGCGGATGGGTTCGCGATGGGCGACGCCGACGGCGAGGCGGGCGGCGACGCCGAATCCGGGAGCGAAGACGACGGCCGGGGCGAGTTTGCCCGGACGCTGGAGCGCGAGGCGTCCGACGGCTTCGAGGCCCAAGGCGACATCGTGTGCTTCATCGACGAATGCCACCGCACCAACTCGGGCAAACTGCATCAAGCCATGCGCAGGCTGATGCCCAACGCGACGCTGATCGGCTTCACGGGCACGCCGCTTTTGAAAAGCGACAAGCGCACGACGCTGGATACCTTCGGCCCCTTCATCCATCGCTACATGTTCGACGAGGCCGTCAAAGACAAGGTGATCCTCGATTTGCTGTACGAGGCCCGCGACGTCGGCCAAGAGCTGGCGCGGGGCCCCGAGCTCGATGCGCTGTTCGACGCCGCGACCGCCGGGATGGCGCAAGGGCAGAAAGAAAAACTCAAAAAAAAGCTCGTCTCGGCCTCGAGCCTGGATGAGCTCGAAGGGCGCATGCGCATGGTCGTTTTGGGGATCATGGCCGACATGCGCTCCAAGCCAAGGCTGCGCTCGGGCGGGGCCGCCATGCTGGTGGCGGGCAACATCGAAAAGGCGCTGCGCTATTGGAAGCTGTTCCAAGAGGCGGGGTTCAAGAGCTGCGCCGCGATCACCTCCTACGACCCGGCGCCGGCCAAAGCCCCGCCCGAGTTCGACCGCTCGCTCAAAGCCAACTCGCAAAGGTTGAAAAAAAGCCTGTGCGAACAGATGCTGGGGGGAAAGACCGCCGCCGAGTTTGAGCGCGACGCCATCGACCGGTTCAAGGCGGGCTCGCGGACCATGCGGCTGCTCATTGTCGTGGACAAGCTGCTCACGGGCTTCGACGCGCCCGTCGCGAGCTATCTGTACATCGACAAGAAGCTCAAAGACCACAACCTGATCCAGGCGATTTGCCGGGTCAACCGCATCGACGACGAAAGCAAGCGCCACGGCTTCATCGTCGACTACCAAGACCTGTTTTGCTCGCTGCACGAAGCCATCGCGGACTACACGGGCCAGGCCTTGCAAAACTTCGACCCGGAGGACGTCCAAGGCCTGATCGTCGACGGCCCGCGCTTTTTCCTGGGCCAAATGCTCGAGTGCCGGCGCAAGCTTGGGGCGATTTTCACCAAGCTCGCGCGGCTCGGCCCCCCGGGCCAAAAGCTCGATTGGCTGGAGCTCCTTTTTTCCGAGGAGGGGCGCCGCGGCGAGCCCGGGGCGGATGGCGCGCGCGGCGAAGCGGCCGCGGCAAGCGAGCCCGCTTGGGGAATGCGCCGGGCGCGGGCGGCGGAGTTGGCCCGGGATCGGCGCGCGATCTGCAAATTGGCGCCCCTGTACGCGGAGTCCTTCGAGGGCTGCCAAGCGATCCTGGCGTCCGACCCCGACTTTCCCCCCGCCAAGCGCCGGGCCATCGCCCGCGAGGTTCACGGCTGCCTCATGCTAAGCAAGGCCATCATGGATCGCGAGCGGGAGCTGGCCGACTTGGGCTTTGGGCCGAACAGCCCCAATCCCCGGGCCGAAGAGGAGGCGAAGGCGCTGATCGACGCGAGCGTCGATTCCTCGAGCGTTCAAACGCTCAACGACGCGGAAAACTTCGACTTGCTGCGGCTGGGGGCGCTGACGCTCAACGAACAGGCCCAAGAGCCCGTCGACGAAAAACGCGCCGCCGCCCAAGCCGAGGCCATCGCGGGCAACATCGCGCAGGTTCTGGCCGCCCGGGCGCCCGACAACCCCAAGATCAAAAGCTTGTACGAACGGCTGAAGGAAGCCATCGACAAGCGCCGCAAAAACGCACTGGCCTACTCCGAGTTCATCGACGTGGTCGCCCAAATCGCCGGCCGGACGCAAGAGGACAAGACGTCCCGCGCCCTTGGGCTCGACCAAACCGAGAACGCCGAGGACGCCGAGATCTTGGAATACCGGGAAGACCGGAACGACTTGGGCGAAGGCGCGGGGCGAAGCGACTCCCAACCCCTGAGCGAAACCGAGAGCGAGAGCGAGCCCGAATCCGGCGCCGGCGCGCCGCTTGGCGGCGAGACCCGTTTCCCGGCCCAAGGCCAAGGCCAATCCCAAACCCAAACCCAAGCCGAAGACTCGAGCAAGGGCGCCGAGCCGGCCGCAAAGGCGGACCGAAAGCGCGCCGCGGCGGGGTCGGGGTCGCGCGACGACCCGAGCGATTGGCCCGAGCCGGACGCCCGGGCCTTGGAGGGGGCCCGGGCGCTGTTGAGCGTCCGCGCTTGGGAGCAAGGATCGCGCGAATCGGCGGCGACGGCCGCGCTGCGGGCGTTTCGCGCGCGGCGCGTTCAGGGCTAGCAAAGCAACGCGCCCAAACAAAACAGGATCAAGCAAAGCATCTGCGACGCCTTGATCGGGCTTGGGGCGCGGCTTGAGGAGGCGGAGCAGTTGACCGAGGGGATTTTCAGAATCTGCCAAGACGCCCATCAAAAGCCGAAGCCCCGGCAAGGCGGGGAGAATGGGCGATGAGCCCGCTTGGGGATCGGGGCGCAACATGAGCCGCGCCGCGAACGAAAGGGTGAGCGTCCTGCGCGCGGGGCCGCTCGAAGTCAAAGTCACGCGCAAGCCGGGCCAAAAGGGCTTGTACATCCGCATCGCGCCGCCCGAGGGCGAGGTGAGCGTCAGCGCCCCGCAGGCCGCGCGCGACGAAGACATCCTGTTTTTTTTGAACAGCCGCATGGACGACATTTTGCTCAAAAGCGAGGCGATGCGCGCCCGACCCCGCTTTGCGCCGAGCCGCTGCGCCGAGGGGGAGGAAACGGCGCTGTGGGGCGAGCGCAAGGTTGTGCGCCTTCGCCCCGCCCAAGCGGGCCAGCGCGCCCGCTGCGTCGCCGCCGTCGCGCAAGACGGCGCCGCGATCGACATCTTTGCCCAAGAAGGATGCGACGAGCGGCGCAGACAGGCCGCACTCGACGCGCTGCTGCGCCTTGAGCTCAAATCCGCCTTGGCGGGCGAAGCGCCCGCGTGCGAAAAGCTGATGGGGGTCAAGGCCGAGCGCTACCGGGTCAGAAGCATGAAAACCCGCTGGGGCTCCTGCGCCATCGCCAAGCGAAGCATCCTGCTCAACCTGCGGCTGGCCAAAAAAGACCGACGATGCCTGCGCTACGTGATCATTCATGAGCTGGCGCACCTGCTGGAAAAGAACCACACCGCGCGCTTCCGCGCCTTGGTCGCCCAAGCCATGCCCGATTGGCGCGACGTCGCGCGGATGCTGCAAGAATCGAAGCTGGAGGCGTGGGAATCCCAAGAAGGCCCGGGCGATCGGCCCGGCGCGCCCGACCCGATTTTCGGGATCGATTGAGCATCCCCATCCGCCCCTCTTCCTTCGCCTTGCCCGACCGCGTCGCGCATCAGTTTGTTTTATTGAGAAAACAGGTAAAAAA
>CAJPTP010000118.1 GCA_905373555.1 uncultured Francisella sp.
TTTGAGGGGGAGTCGTTTGAAGACGAATTCGCGAGCCTGGGGGATGCGCTGCGAGACGAATCCGCCCCGTCGCCCGAAAAGGCGGCGATGCTCGCTTCCATTCGTCTGTCCGTGAAAGCCGCGCTGGAGTGTCTTAGCCTGCGCGAAGCCGAGGTGATCTCTCAGCGCTTTGGGTTGGAAACGGGGATAGAAAACACGCTGGAACAGGTGGGCCGCCGCTACGGCGTCACCCGCGAGCGCATTCGCCAAATCGAAGTCAAGGCCAAACGAAAACTGCTTCGTTTCATGAAATCAAGCGGGATGGAGATTTTGTTGGATTGATCGGCGCTCGTGGGGGGAAAACCGGCTCCCAAGAAAAGCCGGCAAGGCGAAGGGCGCCCGGCGTCGCTTGCAGGCGGCTTGTGACGTGGCCCGCAAAGCCGCCGGGGAAGCGCCGGGGCCGGCGCGCGCGCAATCGGCGCGCGGCCTGAATCAATCCGTTTGCGCGCCGATTGAATTGACAACAATGAAATTATTTTGTATATTTCGTGACCCGCCCGCCTATGCGGGAGGGGTTTTCTATTCCCCATGGAGCCGCAGCGCGCGGCTCTTGGCTTTTGTTGTCGCAGCGAACGGTTCTTATGGAGGTGGTTCGGGGCCGTTTGGGCCGACGGGAGTCGGCGTTGAGATCGAAGCCGGGCAAAGCGGCCCGGCTAAATGTTGTTCATGGACGTTCATTAATATTTTTTGAAACCATTCGGCAAGCCTCGAAGCCCTTCGATTGAAGGGAAGGGCCGCGCGCCGCGCGCCGCCTTTCGAGCTTGCGCGCCGCCTGCAAAGGCGTTGAGGGTAACGACACATGCCGACCATCAGAGTCAAAGACAACGAATCGTTCGATCAAGCCATGCGCCGCTTCAAGCGCGCCGTCGAGAAGACCGGCCTGCTGACCGAGCTGCGCGCCCGCGAATCCTACGAGAAGCCCACCACCGAAAGGAAGAGAAAGAAAGCCGCGGCCGTCAAGAGACTGCAAAAGCGCCTCAAGAGCCAGCAGCTCCCGCCCAAGCAGCACTGATGGGCCGAAAAACCGAGCGAGGCGGCGGCGCCGCTTCGCCGGTTTTTTGATTTTGCGGGACAACCCGATCAAGCGGTCGCCTCACGGCGGCCGCGCTTGCGCTTGGGCAAGCGGCTTGGGAGGCATTATGGGACTGAGAGACGCCATCAACAACGACATGAAAGACGCCATGCGCGCGCGCGACAAGGAAAAGCTGCAGACCATTCGCTTTTTGTCGGCGGCGCTCAAGCAAATCGAAGTCGACGAGCGCGTCGAGCTGACCGACGAGCGCATCATGGATGTCGTGGCGAAGCAAATCAAGCAGCGCAAGGAAACGATCAAGATCTACGAGGACAACGGCCACCCCGAAAGCGCGGAGCCCGAGCGCCGCGAGATCGAATGGCTGAAAGCGTATTTGCCCCAACAGCTTGGCGAGGCCGAGATCGAGGCCGAGGTCGAGCGCGCGATCGCGCAAAACGCGGCGTCGACGATCAAAGACATGGGCAAGGTCATGGCCGCCTTGAAAAAGAGCTTGGCCGGGCGCGCCGACATGGCCGCCGTCGGGCGCATCGTCAAATCCAAATTGTCCTGATCGGCTTGTTTTGCAAGCGGGTCGTTGGGCTTAGACGTGATTCCCGAGAGTTTCATCGACAAAGTGGTCGAGTCGACGGATCTGGTCGACTTGCTCATGCGCGACGCCAACCTGCCGTTGAAAAAGTCCGGCGCCGCGAACTGGGTCTGTCTTTGCCCCTTCCATTCGGAAAAAACCCCTTCCTTTTCCGTCAGCGAAACCAAACAGTTTTACAAGTGCTTCGGCTGCGGGAAGTCGGGCAATGCCCTAAGCTTTCTGCGCGACTACATGGGCTTGGGTTTTGTCGACAGCGTCAAGTACTTGGCCGATCGACTGGGTTGGGAGGTGCCCCAAGAGGCGCGGTCCGGCCCCTACGTCGGCCAAGAGGAGCGCGCCAAGCGCGCCCGGATCAAGCTGGGCGCCGAGGAGGCGTTGGCCAAGGCCCGGGATTTTTACGCCCAAAGCCTGGCCTTGTCCGATCGGGCTCGGCGCTACGCCCAAAGCCGCGGCTTGAGCGAGGCGGCCATCGAGCGTTGGGGCTTGGGCTATGCGCCATCCGGCCGCAGCCCTTTGCGCTCCGTGTTCGAGCGCTACCCGGATCCCGCTTTGCGCGACGCGGGGCTGATCGTGGGCGAGGGCGATGCGGCGCGCGACCGCTTTCGCGACCGCCTGATGTTTCCCATCCTCGACGCGCGCGGAAAAATCGTCGGCTTCGGCGCCCGCGCCATCGCCCAGGGCCAGGAGCCCAAGTACCTCAACTCCCCGGAGACCCCGCTGTTTTCCAAAGGCAAGCTTCTGTTCGGCCTGAAGGAAAACCTGCGCGCCGCGCGCGAGAAGGGGCTGATCCTCGTTGTCGAAGGGTACATGGACGTGGTGGGCCTAAGCGACCGGGGCGTGGGCTATGCCGTCGCGACCTTGGGCACGTCCGCGACCGAAGACCACCTGCGCGCTTTGTTTCGCGCCTCCGACACGGTGGTGTTTTGCTTCGACGGCGACGCGGCGGGGCGCAAGGCGGCTTGGCGGGCGCTGAATTTGGCTTTGCCGACGCTGGTCGACGGCAAGACGGCGAAATTTTTGTTCCTGCCCAAGGAGCACGATCCCGACAGCTTCACCAAAGCCTTCGGCAAGGCCGCGTTTGAAAAATTGCTCGCCGACGAAGCCATGCCCTTGAGCGAATGCTGGGCGCGCAAGATCTTGGAAGGCAAGGATTTGTCGACCCAAGAAGGCGTGGCGGCGGCGATCAAGGAGTCGGCCCAAGGGACGGCGGCGGTTGGGGCGCCGATCCTGCGCTCTTTGATGGCCCAAGATTTCCTGCGCCGCGTGTCCGAGCTGTCCGGAATGGACGCGACCGCCTTGGCCCAACTGCGCGATCGGGCCGAGCAAGAGGCGCGCGCCCGATCGGGCTTGCCCCGAGGCGGCATGGGATCGGGTCGCGGCGGCGGGATGGGCCCGGGGGCGAACCGGGGCTTCGATTCGGGCGCGCCCGAAGGCCGGATCGCCGCCGATCACCAAGACGGATGGCGGAAGGATCCGGGCCGGGGCGGTTGGGGCGCTTTTTCCGGCGCTTCCGGTTTGGGCCCCAAGCGCAACGCAACGGGCTGGGGCTTGGGAACGGGTTCGGGCGCTCGGCGCGGCTTTCGCCCGGGCGGCGCGACCGTGCCGACCGCTTTGGCCGACAAAAGCAATCTGGCCCGAACGCAGCTGAAATACCTCATGGCCTATCCCCATTTGGCGGGCGAGGTCGATTTGCCCGCCGCGGCCGACGTGGGGACGGATTACGATTTGCTGGCATGGTTTGCGGCCATATTGCGTCAGCGCGGGGCGCGCGACTCGTCCGGCTTGATGGCCGTTTTGATGGAAATCGAGGAGCGAGGCGACAAACGCGGCGCCGCGCTCAACGAGCTGTACGCGGCCTCCGCGGATTTGCGCTCGGGATCGGCCCAATACGCCCAAGCCGACGAGGCCGCCTTCAAGGATGGCTTGGCGAAGCTGCGCAATTTGGTGCTGCTGCGCGTCGAACGCGCCCGCAACGAAAGCCGGGGCATGCGCCTGACCCGAGCCGAGGAACGCCGCTACAACCAAATCGCCCGGCGGCGCAAGGGCGCCGCGCAAGCGGATGAGGGCGAAGGCGTCGGCTTGGCTGAAGGGCGGTCTGATCTTGCGGATCCGGCCGGCGCGGCCGGATCCGCTGCGCTTTGGACGGACTCTCCGCCCAATCGAGACGGCGAGGCGGATGACGCGCCGCTGCGGCCGACCCGGGTGGGGGGCGACGATTTCGGCGGGCTTCTGGCCGAAAGCGACTCGGCCAAAGACGAATTCCCCTCCGGGTTCGGATCCAGCGCCGCGGCCAAAAGCGGCGCCGGCTTCGCCAAGCCCGAGGACGTAAAGCCGCGGGGGGATCGGATCGACCCCGACGACGGCGCTTGAACGCCGCTTTGAGCGGCGCCAAGGGAGCCGGTTGGGAGCCCCTTCGCCGCAAAGGGCTGCGCGGCTTGAAATAAGGCGATCCGATCCCATCTTAACCAAACGGTCTCGGCGGCCCCTCGCGGGGCGGCGGCGCTCGCCCGCGAGGCGGCGCCATGCGAATCTCTTGTTATTGATCGAGGAAGAAATGGCAAGCAAGAAAATGAGCCCCGAAAAGCACACGACACCCGGCCGCAATCCCGACGTTCGCGAAGAGGGCGGCGCCGACGAGGCCGAGCGGTCTGTCGCGTCCGCCAAGCAAGGCGGATCGGCCGCGTCGCCGGCCGGCGCGAAGAATTCGCGCTCGGGGGCTCGTCGCCCCAAAACAGCCGTCGCCGCCGAGCCGGCCGCTTCCGCCGTCGCCGCCGCGCCTGCGGGCTCTTCGGCCAAAGAGGCCAAGACCCCGGCCGCGAAAAAGCCGCGCCCGAGCGCAGGCGAGCCTCAAGCCGCCGCCGCGGCGAGCGGGGATGCCGCTGCGGGCGAAGCCGCGCCGGCGCCGAAGAAGCCAAACACCGGCGCTCGCCGTTCCAAGGCGGCCGCCGCGAAACCCGCTTCCGCGCCGTCGGCCAAGAAAGCGGGCTCGGCGGCGAGCAAGCGCAAGGCGTCGGCGGGCTTGGTTGAGTC
>CAJPTP010000119.1 GCA_905373555.1 uncultured Francisella sp.
AAGGCGCGCTCCGCGGTTTCCTCGACCAAGCCCATCGGCTCGGGGGATAGGGGGCGAGCCGCCCCCGCAGTCAGTCTGTCTTCTTTGAGCATCGCAATCTCCCGATTCGCCGCGCATAAGGTTGCTTGATCTTAACTCAAAAAATCAAGATCTCGCCGCGCGGGGCAATGAGCGGGGCCCGGCGCCGCAAGCCCGGCGCCGGCCCAACGGGCGTCCGGCGGCTTTGCCGCGGGGCGAACGGCTCGCGGGTTCTTCGGGTTCGCCCGCACTTTTCGCAATCGGCCCGACCCCGCCGCGCGCCGGACTTTTTCGCCGCGATTTGGCGGGCGCAAGCGAGAGGCGCCGGATGAGAGTCGATGAGATCAGATGGGATTGATGAGAGCCGGCGGGATGGGATTGATGGGATTGATGAGATTGATGGGAGCCGATGGAACGCGGCGCGCCGCGCAAAAACGGATCGAGACCAAGCCGGAATTGGGTTTGCGGCGACGCGACGCCGGCCTGCGCCGAACCCGAGGATACAATCGCTTGCAGCCCGGCCCCTTCTTTGCCAAGGCGGCGGCGCAATAAAGAGCCGTTTTGCCCTTGCCCAACTCGGCGGCGTTTGCGCGGCGCTTTGGCGGAAAAGAACCTTGCGACGATCTTCCGCCGTCGGGCCGCCCCGGCGGCGCCCGGGCGCCGCGGCTTTGGGCATTCGATTGGGATCGGCCCTTTGGCGCTCATTCCCTTTTGGCGCTTTGACGGCCCGGGCGCAAAAAATGGGGCAGACGCGGGAAGGCGGAGGAAGAAACCTTGAAATCTGCGGAACTTGAGCGGCTGCGAAAAAAGCTTCTGGACGTCACGGGCGCGAACCGTTTGATCAGCTTCAAGCACACAACCGCCAAATCGCTGCGTTTCGTTGGGGGGCAGCCGGAGGAGATCTTTCGGCGTTTGGTCGAATCCGGCGGCGACGAGGGCGTCGAGATTGTCGGTCTGCGCCGGCCAAGCAAAGATGAATGGGTGATGCGCAACGGTTTGAGGGTCGAGCCCGAGCCCAAGCAATGGGCCGCGCGCTTGGGCATTCCCGCAAGCTACGAGATCCAACCCAACGCGCGCGCGACGGATGGCTTGAAACTGCAGACGATCCTTTACGAAGACGTTTTGGCGTCGAAATGCGCCGTGATCAGAAGCGCGGCCCGGCTCGCCATCCAAGAAACCGGCGCCAACGCCTTGTTTTTGTCGCTGGGCTTCTTGCGCTACCCCAACCCCAAGGATCCCGACGCCCTGTTCGAGGCGCCTTGGTGTGCGCGCCGACGGAGCTGACGGAAAAACGATCGGCCAACGGGTCCAGACGGTTTTTCCTGCGCCACACGGGCGAGGACATTGCGCCGAACCTCTCGTTGATTGAAAAAATGCGCCAAGACTTCGGCGTTGAAATGCCAATCCCCGGCGACAAAATCGACTTGAGGGCGCATTTCGCCGCCGTCGAGAATTTTTGCCGGCATATGTCCGGCTTTTCCTTCAGACGCTGCGTCACTTTGTCATTGCTCAGCTTCGCCAACGCCCAGATCTTTCGCGACCTCGACCCCGCGAATTGGCCGTCGCGCAACGGCGTCAATGCGCTGACGGGACACGCCATCGTCAAAGAGCTGCTCGAAGGCGTCGACGGCGGCGAAGATGACGGCGGCGCGTTGAGCCACCCGCCGGACTATCCGATCGACGATTATCCCGAAGACGACATTCCTTTGGTTTTCGAGGCGGACAGCTCCCAGCACAGCGCCCTGATCGACGTCCTGTCAAAAGGCAAAAACCTCGTGATCGAAGGCCCGCCCGGAACCGGCAAGTCCCAGACCATCACCAATTTGATCGCCGCCTGCCTGGCCCAAGGCAAAAAGGTGCTCTTCGTCGCCGAAAAGATGGCGGCTTTGGAAGTCGTGAAAAGCAAGCTGCGGCAAGCCGGCTTGGATCCGTTCGTTTTGCAGCTGCACAGCAGCGGCGTCAACCGAAAGGAGTTTTTGCAGGATCTCTCGAAACGCCGGCTCTTTTCCCCCAAGCCGCCGGGAGACCTGACGGACCTTCAAAAGCAAAAAGAAACCGCGGGCCAAGACCTCAAGGCCTACGCCGAATTGCTCCAATCGAAAGCCTTCAATTCATTGGGGCTGACGCTGCACGAAGTCATGTGGAAAGCCGAAAAGCTGCGCATGGGTTTGGGCGGTGCGCAGCGCGCGGCGGGCAAAATCCCCCTCGAAAACCCCGAGCGCATCACCCGCGACCAATTGGATGCGCAATTGCGCTGCCTGCGAGACTTGGGCGCCCGATACGCGGCGATCGGGCGTTTCGACCCCGGCTGCGCCTTTTGGGGCTTTGTCCCCGAAAGCTCGATCGCCCAAAACGACGCGGCCGCCGAGATTTTTGAGGACGCCCGCATGTGGGGCGAAACGCTGCAAAGCGGGGCCGAGCGCCTGGCGCGGGTCTGCGGCGGCAAGACCCCCCGGCTGCCCCCCGAGGGGCGCGCCAGACAGCTGGACATTTTGCGCCGCTTCGCCCAAAACGGCGACGGGCAATTGCCGCTGGGCCTGATCCCCAACTTTTTCGCCGACGAAAAAACGGAAGCCCAAGCCCTTTCATCGCTGCAAGCGCTCAACCAACTCATTGAGCGCAAGCGCGGCTTGAAAGACGCCGTCGACTCGGCTTTGCTGCGCGAAAACGGCGTCACGGACGCCGACGCGCGCGCGCTCAAAGACTTTCTGCGCATCGCCGGGCAAACCGGTTTCGATCCCCAAACAACGGAGCGGCTGGAATCCGCGGCGCCCGCTCTGCGCGGGGCGCAAATGGATCTTTGGCGGGCTTGGGGCAGAATCTCCAAGCTGCCCGGGAAAAACGCCTTTGCTTTGGTCGACACGACAACGAAGCTGGAGCGGATGCGGCGCGACGTCGACGCCGCCCTGGACCCGCCAAGGCAACATTGGCGACGCCAAAGCCCCGCTCTGGCCGACCCCGACGCGGCCGAAGCGATCGAGCGGTTGCTGGCTTTGCAAAACGAGTGGGTCGGATTGGAGCGGGAGTTGTCCGATCTTGTCTATTTGGATGGGCTGCCCGACGAAAAGGACGTCATCGACGCCATCATGACGCTCAAAGAGGGCGATCGCTGGTACCGCGCGCTTCAAGGCAAGTGGCGCGCGGCCATTCGCTTGCACCAAAGGCTCAGCCGAAGCGGCGGCGCAACGCCCGTCGAAACGCGGCTGGCGCAGCTCAATCAAATCGCCCGGCTGCAGAAAGCCAAAAAACGGTGGAAAGACTCGCCGACGTGGGAGCGCTTTGTGGGCATGAGCCGCCCGTCCGAGCCCGTTCCTTTGGAGGGGCCCCTGGCGGTGGCGAAATGGAACGCCGCCGCCCAAAGCGCCGCCGGGATGCTTCAAGACGGCGCGCTCGACCCGTCGCGCATCCCGGCCGAGCGGCTCGCCGACTGGACTCGGCGCTTCGCGGAGCTGAAATCCGCGACGGCCGCCTTGTCGGCCGCGGTCGAAGCCGTCTGCGCGGCTTTCAGGCTGCTCAAGGAGACAAGCGGCGGAAAAATCCGGCTCATTTACGACGGCGCGGACAACTTTCGCCGCGCCCTCGACGCCTGCCTGAATTGGCTCGCGGCCCAAGCCCGCCCCGAGACGACGCCCGGCCAAGCGCTGGCGGGCTGCGAAGCCGCGCTGCAACGCCGGGCGATTGAAGAGCAAATCCAATCATCGGACGCCAAGCCCTTTCTTGGGGATGATTTCAAGGGCGAGGACACAGACTGCGCCGCGGCGCTCAAAGCTTTCGATTTTGGCCTTGAAATCAAGAAGCTGGGCTTGGCGCTCCCGTTTGAGCGGGCGCTGCTGCGACGCCACCCGATTGAGGCGAGCAAAGAAATCATCCTCGGGCTCGAAGCCATCCAAGCCGGAATGACGCGCTTTGACGACGTCTGCAAGCGGCTGTCGAATTTGGGGAAATTTGACCCGAGATTGTGGCTGGGGACAACCGCGGACGAAGATTTCGGGAAATTCGCCCAAGCGCTGAAAGACAAGTCGAGCATGGCGGTTCGGGACAAAAACCTGCTGCCGCCTTGGTCGGACTACCACGCCCGCCGCAACTTGGCCATCGGCATGGGGTTGGCCGGGTTTGTCGATCTGGTCGAAAGCAAAGGCGCCGAGCCGAACAAGCTGGCGGATTGCCTCAAATGGCGCGTCTGCAGCGGCGTCGCGCAGGCGGCGATCGCCTCCTCCCCCGTGTTGAAAAGGCCTTTCGGCCCCGGCCACAATGCGGCGCGCGACGACTTCGTCAGGCTGGACAAGGAAGTCATTGAAATGAGGGGGAGGGCCGTCGCGCGCGATTGCGCGCTCAACGCCAAGCCGCCGACCGGCAACGCCGGAAGCCGCGTCGGCGAGATGACGGAAATGAAGCTGCTTGACCACCTCATGCCGCAAAAAAGGCCCGGCAAAACCATCCGCTACATTCTGGCCCACGCGGGCGCCGCCGTCCAAGAGCTCAAGCCTTGCTTCATGATGGGCCCCCAAGCCGTGGCGCAATTCCTGACCCCGGGCGCCATCGAATTCGACGTCGTGATCATGGATGAGGCCTCGCAGCTGACGCCCGAGAACGCCATCGGCGCCATCGCCCGCGGCAAGCAGCTGGTGGTGGTGGGCGATCCCAAACAGCTGCCGC
>CAJPTP010000120.1 GCA_905373555.1 uncultured Francisella sp.
GCCCCCGCCCGCGCCCGAGTCGGAGACGACTGCGGCGCGCGGTCGCATGGCGCCGCCATCTTCGTCCGGATCCATGGGAACCTCGCGGTTCGGCGCGGCGCCTTTTTTGATTTCTTTGCTCTTGAACATACGCTCTTTTGCCCCGCGCTTGGTTTTGGGGGCCTTTTTCTTTTCTTGGCGCCGGAGCTCGATCGAAGCGAGCGCGCCGTCCCCGTTCCCCTCCCCTTCGGCGCCGAGCGGCGCGGATTCCGGCTCGAAGGACGGCAGCGTCACGCGCCCGGGCTTGCTCGCCGCGTCCGAGCCCGAGGGCGCATGCTCGCTCACCGCGGAGTCCATTTTGGGCGAGCCGCTCCACGGATGGGGCAAAAACGCGGGCGCGTCGCCTCTTCGGCCGCTTTTGCCGCGCGGCGAGGCGCCGAGCTTGACCGTTTGGCCGGAGGGGCCGGGCTTCAAAAGCTCGGCCATCGCGCCATCCGGTATGGCGCTGTTGCCGGCGATGCTTTGCGCGTCGATTTCCCCGGGCCGTTCGGCTCGGCCGCCCATGGGGCGGCCCGCCAAGGGATCGAAACCCGCGGCGCGGTTTTCCCGCCTCAAGCCGTCTTGATCGCCGCTTTCTTGCGCCCGTCGGCTCGGCCGCGGCGCCGCCTGCGCCGCCCGCTCGATGTCGAGGGGGATGGAGGGCATGGCGCCGGAGCGCAGGGCGTCGCCCAAAGATTCTTGCTCTTGCCAAGAGCGCCCGGCCGGAAGGGGGCCGGATGGCTCGCGCGCCTGCGCAAAAAATCCGGCCTCGCCGTCGGAAAATTCGCTCGGGGCGTCCAAGCGCGTTTCTCCCTCCGCCCGAGGCATGCCCCAAGTTTCGGTCAAGGCCCCGTCCGGCATGGCCGGATTGCTCTCGATGCGCCCAATGGGGGCGGAATCCATGGGCCCAAGGGCGTCGCTCGCGCCGCCGGCGCCGGTTTCGATCCCCGAGCGGGCGGGCCGGGCGAGCTTGGCGGATTGGGCCGGGTCGAAAGCTTCTTCGCCCGCCTCGGGCGCGGCCCAAGGCCCCAAACCATCCGAGGCTTCGACGCCGTCCAAAGCGGGGGGCGCGATGGGGATCGACGGCATGCCGCCCGAGCGCAAAGCCGTCTCCAAGGCGCCCGCCGCTGCGCCCGCCGCCGCGGGCGCGGGGCGCGTCGCGAACGGGCGCGCGGAAAGCCGCCGCGCCCTTCGGCGCCAATCGTTCGCGAACATCTTGGTTCCCGGGGCGAGATCGCGGTACAGGGGAAAAGAAGCGGGGGCGCGCGGCCGCGCCGTCTCTTGCGGCTCCCTCGGCGGCCAAAGACCAAGCTCGGCCCCGGGCGGGGCGCCCGTCGGAGCGTAGCTTTCGACGCCGATTGGGCTCTCGAACGCGCCCTCGAAGTCGGCGAAGCCGCTCGCGTCCGTCCCGAAGTCCGGCGGCGCCGAAAAGGGCGCCTCGCCGCCGTTTGAGCCCGCGCCCGCCCGATCGTTGGGGCCGACGCCGCCGCCTTGCGCTCCCGCCGCGCGCCCCGCGCATGGATTCTTGGGCATGCCCCCTCCCCTCGCGGGTCCGCTTGTTTCTTCGCCCGGGCCCGTCGCTTCTTCGCAGGCTCAAATTATAAGCGCATTTGCGCCGACGTTTTGACGGCGGGGTGAGCGAGGATAACGGAAAGGGGAAAAACAAAAGCCCCGGGCCTTCCGTTTGAAAGGCGCGGGGCGTTCGTCGCGGCGATCATCGCAAAAAGCGGGCTCAAGCCGCTTGGAACTCTCCGATCTGATCAACCGATCGATCGGATCGGTCAAAACCGGATCAATCAAAGATCAATCAACGGTAGGGCTCGAACAAAGTGACCACTTTCTTCACGCCGTTGACGGAGCTGACGTAGTTCGCGGCCGCTTTTTGCTCGGCCGGGGTCAGAAGGCCGAACAGGTAGCACACGCCGTTGTAGGTCACGACCTTGACGTGGTTGGCGGAAAAGTCCTTGGTCGGGTTGAGCAGAGCCGTTCTCACGGCGCTGGTGATCAGCGTGTCGCTCGCGGCGTCGACGGCGTCGCGGTCGTTGGCGGCGACGCTGAGGTAATTATGCACGCCCTGGACGTCTTTTTGCTGCCGAGTCAGATTGACCAAGGCGTCGACGTCGGCTTGGCTGGGCAGAATGCCGTTGAGCAGAACTTTGTGGTTGTAGCTGGTGATCTTGTAGGTGTAGCGGCTCGTGTCGATGTACTTTTGCTTCATGTAATCGGCGAAAACGCTGCCCACGGCGGACTCGACGCCCGTGTCTTCCAATTGCACCGACGGGGCCCGTCTTTCTGTGAGCGTGACGGCGGCGGCTCCGGTGGCGAGAATGGGAACGCACGCGCTGAGGCTCGTGCCCAAGGCGAGGGCGGCCAACGCGGCCGTGATGATTTTTTTCATAGACGCCTCCATTTGGTGTCCGGCGCATGCCCGCCGGTCGTTGTTCCGGCGCCAAGGGCGCCGCAGGGCGGATTATATTGCGCCTCGATTCTTGCCGCCACCTTGGCGCAAGAACAATTTTGAGTGTTTGTCCGGAATATTTCCGCTCCCGGGCGGTTTATTCATTTTTATTGCCTGTTTCCGACTTTTCTTCGCAGAAAATCGCGGCGCTCCGGCGCCGCGTTTCGCCGGCGCGCTCGGCGGCGCTTAGCCCATGCCGGTCAAAAGCTTGTCCACGCAGCCGCACAGCGCGTGGATGGACGCCAGTTGCATTTCCAAGGCCCGCGCAGGCCTTCCGCAGCCCACGTCGATCAGAATGTCCCGATCCGCCAATCGCTGCGCGACGTCGCCCGACCCTTGGCCCAGCAGCGCGATCACGCTCATGGCGCGTCGGTGCGCGGCTTCGACCGCTTGGGCCAAGATCGGGGCGTCGGGGTCGCAGCCGAGCAAGATCAGCGCGTCGTTGGCGTTGCCCAAGGAGCCGACTTGCTTGGCCAAAGTTTGCTCCCAACCCTCGCTTTGGGCGATGGCGGCGACCGCGGCTTGGCCCGACGACAGGTCGAACGCGGGCAGGCCCAGGCGCGGGCATTCGAATTTGTCGGACAGCAGCGCCGACAGGCGCTGCGCCGCGCAAACCGAATCGGCGTCGGAGCCGATCAGCACTTTGCCGTCGTTGAAAAAGGTTTCGACGATCGTTTGCGCGCACAGGGCCAAGTCGTCCCCGACAAACTTGGCGCAGCCCTCGGCGTTCGCGGCGCACTCCTCGAAATGCGACCGGGCGAGGCAAGCCAAATCGGGTTCGCTTTCCCTCTCGCATCGGGCGTCGGAGGGGCGGAAGCCGCCGGGCTTGCGGGCGGCGGATTGGGTGTCGTCGGAGCTCATGATGGGTTTGCGGCCCGAAGCGCCGGAAAGGCCGGATCGCCGGGCAAAAAAAGAATGCGGCCGAAAGGGGCCGAAAGCCGAGCGGCGCGGCCGGATCCGCTCACGGATGGCGCGCGGGCCACTCCAAGCGCGCGTAGGCGGAGTGGTTGTGGATCGATTCGAGGTTGTCGCTTTCGACCCAAAACGAGACGATGCGGGGATCGTCGCGCAGCTTCAAGGCCACGTCGCGCACGATGTCCTCGACGAACTTGGGGTTTTCGTAGGCGCGCTCGGTCACGGCCTTCTCGTCGGGGCGCTTGAGGCAGCTGTAAATGGAGCCGGAGCCGCAGGATTCGACGGCGTCGATCAGATCCTCGAACGGAACGTCGCCGTCCAGCCGGGCGCAGACCGTGACCAAGGAGCGCTGGTTGTGCGCCCCGTAGCGCGAGATTTCCTTCGAGCACGGGCAAAGGCTGGTCACCGTCGCGCCGACGGTGAGTTCCTTTTTGGCCAGACGGCCGACCCCCGCCGCGATCGCGACGGTGTAATCCACCGCCCCCTCGATTCCCGTGACGGGCGCTTTTTTGACGACGAAATAGGGAAATTCGGCGCGCGCCTCGGCGTCTTCGGATCCCAAGCCTTCGGCCACCTCTTGGGCCAGCCGCTCGCATCCTTGCGCCGTCCACGGGCCTTTGAAGCTTTGGGCGATGGACACGAAGCGCGACATGTGGGCGCCTTTTTGCTCGGGCGGCACGGACACGTAAAGATCCAGCGACGCGACCGTGCGCTGCGGCCCCGATCGCCCCCAAGCCTCGATGGGCAGCTTGAGCCCCTTGACCCCCGCGCGCGGGATGAAAATGCGGCGCGTGTCGAGCTCGCTTTGGATGTCGGGCAAGGGGCGCGAGTCCGCCGCGACCGCGCCCGAGCCCCGGCTCAAGCCCCCCTCAAGCGCGCCGCGGGGGGAGCCGGAAAGCGAGGCTTTCGAGCTTCTGCCCGCGCGCGGGCGCCCGGCGTCGAACGGATCTTGTTGTTCCATGCTGTTGCCGCGAGGCCGCGCCGAAGGCCGAGCCTCGCCGTTCTCCTTGGAAAGTCCGCGAATGCCTGAAATCTCATGCGTCGGATCGGCCATCCGGCCAACCGGCGAAAGACCGCGATTCTATCACGCCACCAAAAGCCCGATCGGGGCGCTGCGGGCTCGCCTGTCGAATCGCGTTGCGGCGGCGTTTTGCGTCCCGCGGTTGCAATTGGGCTTTTGGCCGCCATCTTTGCCCGCGCGCGCCCAAGCCGGATCCCGGGTTTTCGGGGCGGGGCCCTGTCCTTCCCGCCCCTCCCCC
>CAJPTP010000121.1 GCA_905373555.1 uncultured Francisella sp.
CTCGCTTTTGCTCTTGCTCTCGCTCTCAGGGTCCGTGGCGAACAAATCCTCGATCTCTTCTTCGGGCCAAACCGCCGCCGGCCCGGGAGAAGGTTGGGGCGGGTCGGGAACCGAGCCGCCCGGCCCGCCCATGCCGCTCGATGGGGCCGAAACATGGGCGTCCGCGCGGTCGCCGGCGTCGGAAAGCGCGCTGAAGTCCAGCTCCAAAACGTCGCCTTCCTCAGAATCGGCCGCTTCGGCCGCCAAGGCGTCATTCGATCCGCTCGCCGCTTTGGCCGGCGCGCCCGTCGCGCCTTGGGCTTCGCTCGCGGAAGCGGCGCGGGCGTCGCTCTTGCCCTGCGTTTCTTTGTCTTGAAAGGCTGTCTCGGAGGCGCCGGCCTTGGGCTCAGCCTGGGGCTCGGACTTGGGCCCGGCTTGGGGTTCAGCCCGCGGCCCGGCTTCGGGCTTCGCTTGCGCTTCGGGCTGCCGCTCCGTCTTGGCCTCATCCTTGGGCTCGGCCGCAGCCGCAGGCTCGGCGGCCTTGGGCGCGCTGAAGCGCGCGACGGCCTGTTGGCCCGCGACGATGGGGAATTGGGTCAGCGCCTTTTCGATCTCGAAGGCGGTGGGCAGCTTGCAGGTGAGATTTTTGGAGCGCAGGAAATCGACCACGCGGATAAAAAAATCGAACGGGGCGTTTTGCAGCTCCTCGTCCGTCGCCTCGATGATCTCCATCCCGCTTGCGCGGGCGAGCGCCAAATCCGCCTCGGCCGCCTTGGCGTCGGCCTTGGGCCTGACGTTGAGCAGCAGCCGCGCGCTTTCGCAGCCAAAATCGGCGCGCAGCTTGCCCACGGCGGGGGCGTACACGAACACCTGGCCCAGGCGCTCGGCGCGCAGCAGCTCCCACGCGAAGCGCCGGGCGGGGGTCATGGCTTTCATGGCGGAGGGGGAGAGGTTTTGGCTGGCGAGGTAGCGCTTGCGCTTCTCTTCTTCTTTGCGGGCCTTTGAGCCGTCGTTGAGGGGGAACCTGCGCCTTGCGGACGCGATTTGCTCGGGCGTGGGTTTTTTGCAGGCGGCGCCCTTTTGCGCCAATGCCTCGGCGATTTTGTCAAACGGGCTCGATCCGCCGTCGCGGTAGAGCTCTTCGTCCATGAAGCTCAAAACCGTGTAGCCGTTGATTTCCAGAAAAAGCGTGCGATGAACGTCGTACACGACCTCTTCGGCCGAGCCGTCCGCGGGCTGCAGATCGATGACCAGCTTGCCCTCTTCGCAGTAGAAATTGAGAACGTATTGATCAACCTTGCGCCGCCAGAAGAATTCCACGCCCATGCCGCGATCGCGGACGAGCTCCCAAAGCAACTTTTCGGCAGGACGCATCTCGCTTTTGCCCTGCGGCCGAAAGTCGCCCATTTCGGCGTGGCTCAATTCGTTTTTGGACATGCAACATTCCCCTGGATCATGATGGCTCGGCCGACGTCCCCGGCAGCCTCTTGCCCAAGCTTTCGCCCGCCAAAATCGGGCGCAGGTTCCCAATTATCGGATATAAAACGGCCCCGATCGCCCCCGCGCGCGCTTTTTGCCGAGAAATGGGGCGTTCTTGTTGCGCTAGGCGGGGCAAAACGCCCGCGCCGGGCCAAGCCGGCCTGCGCCGGAAGCGGATGCGGCCAAGACCGCGGCCGTCTGCGCATCGGGCGCAGTCCCGGGCGGGCGCGGGCGCTAGTCGCCCTCGGAGTCGGCGTGCCGGACGCCCAGCGCCAAGGCGACGGCCTCGTTGGCCTCCCTCAAGGCTTGGACGGGATCGGGCGCTTGGGTGATGGGCCGGCCCATCACCAAAAAGTCGCTGCCCATCCCCACGGCGCTTTGCGGGGTGGCGACGCGCTTTTGGTCGTCGCCCGCGAAGGCGCCCGGTCGAATGCCGGGCGTCACGCACAAAAAGCCCTCCGGGGCGACGCCCTTGATCTCGGCGCACTCCGCCGCCGAGCACACGACGCCGTCCATGCCGCATTGCCCGGCGAGCCGGGCCAAGCGCAGGGCGGCGGCCTCGGCGCCGCCCTCGATTCCGATTTGGCGCAGATCTTCGTCGTCTTGGCTGGTGAGAATCGTCACCGCCGCCAGAAGCGGCGGATCCTCAAAATCATCCAACGCCGCCCGCGCGGCGCGCATCATCGTCTCGCCGCCCAAAGCATGCACGTTGATCATCCAGCAGCCCAAAGCCGCGGCGGCCTTGCAGGCGCACGCGACCGTGTTGGGGATGTCGTGGAATTTGAGATCCAAAAAAACGTCGAAGCCCATCGTCGTGAGGCTGCGAACCAACTCCGGCCCCGCCGCGACGAACAGCTCCTTGCCCACCTTCAGCCGACACGACTGCGGCTCCAGCCGCGCGACAAACTCCAAGGCGTCGCCCGCGCCGGGAAAGTCCAGCGCCACGATCACCCTGCTTCCGAACACTTTTCGCCTGACAGCCATCGCCGCCTCCGGCCCCGCTTGGAGCCGTTTAGCCCGCCGCGGGGCGACGCATTGCATTCTTTCGAGCCGCGCGCCCTTGGCCGGCGGACGCAAGCAACCCCGAATTATAAACCCAAGCAACCTCAATATAATGTCGGCGCATCAACGCAATATGGCCAAACCGCCCGGGCGCGCCTACGGGGCCGACTTGTTGGGCGCCATGGTTTCCCACCGCCCGCACGAGGGGCAGCGCCAGCTGAAATCCATTGCGCAAAAGCCGCAGGCCTTGCACGCGTGCCGGCCCGAGGCGCGCGCCGCGCGCTCGGCCAAGGGCCGCATGAACAGCCAATCCGCGCAGAACTCCTCCCCCGCGGATGGGGGCGGGTCGATCGCCAGCAGCGCCGCGAGCGCGGCGGGCCCGGGCCGCAGCCGCGCCAAGCGCCGCGCCAACTCGTTGGCGGCCAAGGGGCCTTGCAGCCGCAACGCCTCTTGGCGCGCTTGGCGCAGCAAATCCAGCGCGGGGTAGCGCTCGGCGTACGCCACGATCTTGGCCAAGCCTTCCAGCGGCCGGCCCATGCCCTCGCAGGCGGCGAGCAAGCCCCTCGCCGCCATCGCCAAGTACTCGGGGTCAACCGCCTCCACCGTCTCGTAGGCTTGGGCCGACTCGGCGAAGCGCCCGCGCTTGAGCTCCAAATCGCCCGTGAGCAGCAGCGCCCGGGCGCACTTGGGGTTTTCGTTCAAGGCGGCCAAGCAATACTCCCGGGCCCGGTCGAACTGGGCGCGCAGCAGCGCCGCCTCGCCCAGCTCGCAAAACAGCTGCGCCGTCTCGATGCGCAGCGCCCCGCTGTCCGTCGAAAGCTCGTGCGCGACGTTGATGGCCTTTTTCCAATCCCGGTCGGCTTGGTGCAGGTCGTACAAGGCGCGCCGGGCGGGCCGGCCCAAGTGCGACGACAGCAGCCGCTCAAACTGCGTCTCGGCCCGATCCAACAGCCCCGCGGCCCGGTAGTCCATCCCCAGCTCGAAAACGGCGCGGTCGCGCCGGCGCTTGGGCAAATCGCGATCCTCGGCCAAGCGCTCGTGCAGCTCGATGGCCTTGCCGCATTCCCCCCTTGCGCGCAAAAGCCTGCCCAGCACCAAGGCCAAGCGGGCGGCGTCGGGGGAGAGGGCGCCTTCGCCCTTGTCTTCTTTTTCCCAGCGGCCCGACGCGCTCGGCCCGCCCAAAGCCGCCAAGGCGTCGGCCAAAAGCCCGGCGGCGCTTTGCGAATCGCCGTCGATCAAAGCGTCGGCCGCTTCGCTCAACTCATCGGCCCCGGGCCCCAAAGAGCGGCCGCGCGCGGCGCGGCCCCGCGCCGCCCAGCCGCACAGAAAAACCAGCGGCCACGTCGAAGCCGCCAATCCCGCGGCCGCCAGCCATGACATATCGATCCAACCCTCTTGGCGCCGGCGCGCGGCGCAAACGGCGCGAAAACCGCGCCCAAGACTGCATCAAGCCCAACGCCGGCCTCGGAATCCCGGCCCAAGACGCAAGACGGCGGCGCTCCGCCTACGGGACGATCCCGCCTTTTTTGCCGCCCAGCAAGGCCCGGGCCTCTTGGTCGGCCTCCTCGGCTTCCTTGCCCGCGACCGCGCGATCGACGTTTTGCTTGATGTAGGTCTCTTTCTCGCTCAAATCGCCCTGAGCCTTGGACAGCTCCCGCTCGAGCTTTTTGATCTTGGCGTTGGCCTTGCGGGCCCCCCAACGGCTTCTGATCAGGTTGCCGGACAGCGCCAAGGCGCCAAACAAGGCGCCCGCGCAGAAAAAGATGAACAGGAACAAAGCGAAGGGCAGCTCGACGGCGCGGTCGCCCGGCCCCCACACGAAGGTGGCGGGCTGCATGTTTTTCACGCAAAAGACCAGCAAGACCAGCAGTGCGATCAGCTTCAAAGAAAAATAGATGATTCTCATGACGCGCTTCCCCCCTGTTGGGGGTTCGGACGCCGCCCCCAACCCAACGATTATCGCATTGTTTGCCCGCATTCCGGGAAAAGCGGGGCGCAAGGCGCCCCGCGGCCCCGTTTTTTGGCCGGGCGTCAAAGGCCGGGCATGCGCCCCGGTTCCGGTTGCGCCCCGGCCTCGAGCTTCGGGTCGGCGGCGAAGGGCGCCGCGCTTGCGGGGGCAAAGGGCGCTTTGGGATCCCGGGGCGCCGCCTCCCCCGTTCCCTCCCCCGTTC
>CAJPTP010000122.1 GCA_905373555.1 uncultured Francisella sp.
GCCCCGCCGTCCGCTCTTCGGCCGCCCCGAGCCCAAGGGGGATTCGGGCGATTCGGGCCGGCGCGTGGGGCTTTCCGAGGCCAACGACAAAGCCCGGGGCCGAGCGGGCCGCCTGCCGTGGCTCAAGCGCCTCACGGCGCAGGGCTCGATGCCGGCATACCGGCTGTTCGGCGCGGCCAACGACGAGATCACCGAGGGCGAGGAAAAGAAGATCGACTGCAACGAGCCGCTGTTCTTTTTCGCCTTCATCGCGGCGCTGCTGTTCGCCGCCGCGGCGCTGTACGTGTCGTTTTGGGGGTGGGGCCGCGAGGCGATGGGGCTCAACGACGGCCTGCCCAGGCGCGACGTCGGCCAGGAGCGGCGCACCTTTTTGGCCGACTCATCCAAGCGCGGGCTGCTCACCGACGCCCGGGGCGAGATGCTGACGCTGGATCGGCCGACCAACGACATCGTGATCGACGACTACCAAGTCGACCGCTCGGCGGACGACGCTTTGAGGCAGTACCTGCGCGGACGGCTCGACCCCGCGGCGGATCTGGATCGCGACGCCAAGCTCGATGGGCTTTACCGGCAAGGGCGGTTCGTGCAAATCAAGGCCGAGGAGCTGGCGCGGCAAATGGGCAAGCTCAAGGATTTGCGCCAAAGGGAGAAAGCCTCGGGCTTGGCCGGGCCCGAGTCGAAATACGGCCGGGTGAGCGAGCGCGCGTCCGATCCGGCGTACCTGAAGGCGAGCCTCACCTCCGAAGGCTCGCGCCCGCTCGCCGACAGCGACTTGGCCCAGTGGGGGCTAAGGCGCGCGGGGGCGATCAAGGCGCTGGGCCTGCAAGGCCTGAAGGTGGAGCCCGGGAGCATGACCGAGCTTTACCGCAAGTCGCGCGTGTTCGCCAAAAAGGCCAAAATGCGCGCGACCCTGTCGCCCGAGCTGCTGCCCGACTTCGACGAGAAGGAGCGCTTGGCCCAAGAGGCGGCGGGGCTCTCGCCCGCCCAAAAGGCGCAGCTGGCCGCGGCCGTCGGCCGCGCCCGCGCGGGGCATGCGGCCAAAATTGAGATGCTCGCCGCGGCCGTCGGGGCGCCCGTCGAGCTGCTTTCCGCCCGCTTCGACCGGTCGCGCTACAGCGGCAAGGGCGAGAAACGGCTCGCGACCGACGCCCCGACGTCCGTCGGCCAAGCCGCGATGGGCTTGGGTTTGGCGGGGCTGAAGGTCAGAGGCTCGGCGGTGCGCGAGTACCCCGCCGAGCGCTCGATGTTCCAAATCGTGGGCGGCACGAAGCGCGACGAGATCAAGGGCGAGCCGAACACGGGCAACGAATGCCTCAAGACCAAAAACGTCTTGGTGGGGGTGGCCAACCTCGAATACAAGCTCAACTCCGCCCTCAACGGCGTCGACGGCTGCCAGATGGTGGCGCGCGACAAAAACGGCGGCGTCCAAAAAACGCTCTATTCGCGCTACAACGCGCCCGTTTCCAACGGCAAGAACATCGCTTTGACGATCGACCGCAACATGCAGGAGTACGCCTTCGACGCGCTCAAAGCCGCCGTGGGGCGCTTTGAGGCGCGGTACGGCTCGATGGTCGTGCTCGATCCCGCGACGGGCGATATTTTGGCGATGGCGAGCTACCCCTCGCGCTCGCTGTACGACCCCGTGCGGCCCGAGTGCGTCGAGGCGCAGCGCCGCTTCGAGGAGGAGACGGCCAAAGCCTTGGCCAAGGCCAAGGCGCGGGGCCAAACGCCGCGGACGCCGAGCTTCCCCGCCGCGTGCGCCGACACGGCGCCCCGGGCGGCCGCGGTGGGCTACGAGCCCGGATCCATCATCAAGCCCATTTGGGTGGCCAAGGCCATCGACATGGGCAAAGTCACCCCGGCCACCCGCATCGATCTTTCGCCCTACCGCTTCGGCGACTACGTGCGCAGCTCGAAGGCGGGCAGCCGGACGGTGACCGACGTGATCGTGTGGTCGGACAACGTCGGCGCCATGCGCATCGCGGACATGATCCCCGATCCCGATTTTTTGGAATACCAAAAGGAATTGGGCTTCGGCGCCGCCCCCAAGTCGGGCGCGAGCGGCGAGTTCGCGGGCATTTTGCACACGGGCAAAACCATCGCCGGCAAGCGCGGCAACGTGGGGATGGGCTACTCGATTTCCTTGAGCCTGCTGCAAATCACCCGCGCCTACACCGCCATCGCCAACGACGGGATTTTGGCCGAGGTGAGCCTCATCAAGCGCCCCGAGGGCATGGCCCCCGCGGGAAAACGGGTGTTCAAGGCCGAGACGGCCCGCAAGATGCGCGAGATCCTGCGCCAAACCGTCGAGCGCGGCACGGCGATGCGCGCCAAAATCGACGGCGTTCCGACGGCGGGCAAGACGGGCACGGCGACGGCGCGCGCGGATTACGGGGCGGGCTATAAGGAAAACGGCCTGAACAACGCCTCGTTTGTGGGCATGTTCCCCGCCTCCAAGCCCAAATACCTCATCGGCGTGATGATCGCCGAGCCCAATCCCTCGATGGCCCGCATGGGCGGCGCGGTGGCGGCGCCGGTGATGAAGGACATGGGCGACTTTTTGGTCAATTACGATTTGCGCTCCGCCGAGCCCTTGCCCCAATAGATTCGGCGCGGGCCTGAGTTTTGTTGCGATCTTGACCGGGTCTTGATCCGGCATGGATCGGATCTTGATTCAATCTTGATTCAATCTTGATTTGATGTTTTGCGATCCTTCGCGTTTTGTTGCCGAAAGGGCGCCATGCGCAGTTTGCTTGGGGCGCGGCTCGAATACGACCCGCGCCGTTTTTCGGGGTACCGCCGCTTGGGCCGGTTGGTTCGCGACTCGCGCCGGGTGGAGCCGGGCGACGTCTTTTTCGCGATGCCGGGCGCATCCGACGACGGGCGGCGCCACATCGCCGAGGCCGACGAGCGCGGGGCGGCCTTGATCTTTTACGAAAGCGGCGACGGCTTCGCCCCGCCGCCTTTGAAGCGCGCCCAAGGGGCGCCCGTGGCGAATCTGCGCGAGCTTTCGGGCCTGATCGCGTCGGATTTGCTGGGCCGGCCCTCGCAAAAGCTGCGCTGCTACGGCGTGACGGGCACCAACGGCAAAACCTCGGTCAGCCAGTGGCTGGCGCAGGCCGAGGGCGCGATGGGCCGCAAGTGCGCCGTCGTGGGCACTTTGGGCTGGGGGTTTCCGGGATCGTTGCGCCATTCCGACCGCACCACCCCCGACGCCGCGGACTTGCAGCAGGAGTTGGCCGATTTCGTCGGGCGGGGGGCCGAGGCGGTCGCGATGGAGGTGTCGAGCCACGCCTTGGAGCTGGCCCGGGTCAATGGGGTCGCCTTCGACGTCGCCGTGTTCACGAACCTTAGCCGCGACCATTTGGATTTCCACGGCACCATGGAGCGCTACGCCCAAGCCAAGCTCAAGCTGTTCGCTTGGGAGGGGCTCAAGGGCGCCGCGATCAACGGCGACGACCCGGTGGGCCGCTCTTACGTCGAGCGCTTGGCCGCTTTGCGCGGCTCCGAGGGCTTCGGCGGCTTCGACCCGCGCGTCGTGACCTACGGCTTTGGCGAAGAGAGCGACGTGCGCGTCGAATCTTGGGAACAAGGCGCCCGATCCATGTCCCTGTCCTTGGCGACGCCTTGGGGGCGCTTGGCCTTCGCATCCCCGACGCTGGGCCGCTTCAACGCCCAAAATTTGGCCGCCGCCGCGTCGGCTCTGCTGTTGGCGGGCTTCGCCCCGTCCGACGTCGAGGCCGCCTTGGCCCGGATTCGGCCTGCGCAGGGGCGCATGCAAATCGCGCATTTGGACGGCCCATCCGGCGCGGCTTCGCTGCCCACCGTCGTGGTGGACTACGCGCACACCCCCGACGCCTTGGAAAAAACCCTTCAAGCCCTGCGGCCTTCGGCCGAGCGCTCGGGCGGGAGGCTGTGGGCGGTGTTCGGCTGCGGGGGCGATCGCGACCCGGGCAAACGGCCGATGATGGGGGAGATGGCGACCCGGCTCGCCGACGAGACGGTGGTGACGTCGGACAACCCGCGCTTCGAGGATCCCTTGGCCATCATCGACGGCGTGACCCAAGGCGGGGCGCTGTCGGGCTCCTGGCGCGCCATCCCCGATCGCGCCGAGGCCATCGCTTGGGCCATCGCCCAAGCCGACCCGCGCGACGTGCTGCTCATCGCGGGCAAAGGCCACGAGGACTACCAAGACGCCAAAGGCGTCAAAACCCATTTCGACGACATGGAGATCGCCTTGCGGGAGTTGGGCAAGCGGGCCTAGCCCAAGACGGGCCGCATGTCCGGGGCGACGCCCCGGCGGCGGCGCCCCTCGGCTTTTGGTTTTTTATCCTGTCTTCTTGTTGGGAAAGTATGCGAGAAGTGTTGATGCCCTCTCCTGTCGGAGTTGTTTTCGTCTGTGTTGAAAAATCAAAAGAAAAGCTCTCAAGCGATCATTGAGGTCTGGATTGCTTTTCTTCGAGCTTGTGCAACACGACGGCCTAAGAAGCAGTTATGCCTGATTTCATAGTATTTTTTGATATCAACACTTCTCGCATACATCCCCAAAAAGAAAAAGAGCAAAAAAAAGCAAAAGAGCAAACAACGGCAAGCAACAAGGAACAGAGCCGAGT
>CAJPTP010000123.1 GCA_905373555.1 uncultured Francisella sp.
GCATTGGGCATTGGGCATTGGGTCCGGGGCCTTGGGCATCCCAAAGCCTCGGATCCGGCTTCGAGCCTCGGGGCGCCCCGAGGCTTGCCCCCCCTTTTTTCAGTTGGGGCCTTGGGCGCGCCGCTTGCGCAGGCGCGCCCCGATCTCGGCGGTCTTGCGCATGCGCAGCAAAGCCGCCGCCCCATCCAACGCCACCATGGCGATGGCGCCGAAAATGAGCGCGTAGGTCACGGCCTCGCGCGGGGCGATCGAGCCGCCCAAGAACAGCAGCGCGACGATGAGCAAAATGCACGGCTCGACGTAGGACAGCAGCCCGAAAATCGTCACGGGCAGCAGCTTGCTGCTGACCATCACCAACTGCATGGCCAGGGCGCTGGAGGCGCCGAGCAGCAAAAACATGGTCAGGGCGTAGCTCGAGGCGAAGGGGGCGTCGATCAGACCGGGCGCCGCGGCGATCGTCGCGCACGCGAAGGGCAGCATCAGGGTCATGTCCAGCGCCAACGCCTCGATGTTGGGGATAAAGAAGCGGCGCCGAATCGCGAAAAAGGCGCCGTAGCCCAAAAACACCGCGAAGGTCACCCAGCTGACCGCCCGGGAGCCGGCGATTTGCCAGCACACCGCCGCGAACGCCAGCGCCACGGCCGCGCGCGTGAATTTGTTGAGCGTTTCTTTGAACAGGGCCTTGCCCAAGAAAATCTCGAACAGCGGCAAAATGAAGTAGCCCAAGGCGCAATCCATGCCATAGTCGTTGACGGGCGCCCACATGAACAGCCACATCTCGAACGCCACGATCGGCGCCGTGACGACGTAGGCCCCCGCGAGCGCCTTGTCGCGCTTGAGGCGCTTGAGAAAGTTCAGGCAATTGCGGCCGTTGCGCGTGAGCGCCACCAAAAGCATCATCGACGCCCACATGAAAACGACCCGCCACACGAACACCTCGGTGCCGGACAACGGCTCCAGCAGTTTGCTGAACATGTAGATGAAGCCGAAGATGACGTTGGCGATGAGCGAAGCCGCAAGGCCGCGTTTCGAGATTTCCATACCCCACCCGCATCGTCGCCCCTCGCCGTCGCCAAGCGATCACGGCGGCGGGACTCGGCGCAAAAATGCGCGCAATCCAAGACGGCGCAAAGAAAACGGGCCGCTTCGGCAGGCTCGCCGATCTTGGATCCCAAGCCGCGCCGCGGCGCCTGCGCCCGCGCCGAGCCTGATTCCGCGCCCGCTCCGCGCCCGAGCCTAAGGTCTCTTGCCGGGCGTCGGATCGGCGCGCCATGCCCGCAATGGCTCGAAGGGCTCACAAAAAACGCGCGGAAAACCGCGCGCCTTCGCCATTTCAGTGCGGCCCGACCGCTTTAGCCCTCGAACCGTTTGAACACCACCGTGCCGTTGGTGCCGCCGAAGCCAAAAGAGTTGCTGATCGCGCAGTCGATTTTCATCGGCCGCGCCTCGTTGGCGCAGTAGTCCAAATCGCAGCCGCGCTCGAAATCTTGGTCGAAGATGTTGATCGTGGGCGGAGAGACTTGGTTTTTGACGGCCAAGACCGTGTAGACGGCCTCGACGCCGCCCGCCCCGCCGAGCAGATGGCCCGTGAAGGATTTGGTCGAATTGACCACCAGCTTGGGCTTGTCGCCGAACACCCTTTTGATCGCGGTGCTTTCGGCCGCGTCGCCCAAGGGGGTCGAGGTGCCGTGGGCGTTGACGTACTGCACCTGCTCGGGCGAGATGCGCGCGTCGCGCAGGGCGGCTTCCATGCCCATGGCGGCGCCCGAGCCGTCGGACAGCGGCGCCGTGATGTGGTGCGCGTCGGAGCTGAAGCCGTAGCCCACGAGCTCGGCGTAAATCTTCGCGCCGCGCTTCTTGGCCCGCTCAAGCTCCTCCAGCACCATAACGCCCGAGCCCTCGCCCATGACAAAACCGTCGCGGCCCTTGTCGAACGGGCGCGATGCGGTCGCGGGGTCGTCGTTGCGGGTCGAAAGCGCCCGGCATGCGGAGAAGCCCGCGACGCCGATCTTGCAAATGGTCGCCTCGGCGCCGCCCGCGACGGCGACGTCGACGCGCCCCGAGCGGATCAGATCCATCGCGTCGCCGACGCAGTGGGTGCCCGTGGTGCAGGCCGAAACGATGCCGTAGCTTGGGCCTTGGTAACCCTTGGCGATGGACAGATACCCCGAAATCATGTTGCCGATGGCCGAGGGGATGAAAAACGGGCTCACGCGCCTGGGCCGCTCGGCGGCGATCAGAACGTTGCGCTCGATCGCGGGCAAGCCGCCGATGCCCGAGCCGATCACCACGCCGACGCGCCGTTTGTCCAGCGTCGCGTCGTCGTCCAAGCCCGCGTCGGCGATGGCCTCCATCGCGGCGCACGCGCCGTAGACGATGAACAGGTCGTTGCGGCGCAATTCGGCGGCGGGGATGTATTTCGTCGCGTCGAAGTCTTTGACCTCGCCCGCGATTTGGCATGCCAGATCCGAGGCGTCGAAGCGCGTGATCTTGCCGATCCCGCCCTTGCCCGCCATCAGGCTTTTCCACGCCGACTCGGCGTCGTTGCCGATCGGCGAAACGTTCCCCACTCCCGTGACGGCGATGCGTCTCATGCAAATCTCCTCCGTTCCGCGCCCAGCGCGCCCGCAAAACCGCGCCGATTATAGCAAATGCGCCCGCGCGAATCGAAGGCGGGGCCCGGCCTTGCGCGCAGGGTCAAAGCGGCGGGGTAAAACAAACCGGCCCCGATCAAACGTTCGGGGCCGATTCGCCTCGGCTTTCAAGCCGATCGGGCAAGACTCCCGCAAGGGAATCACTTGCCCTCTTCGAGCTTGGCGGTGATGTACTCGACCACTTGCCCGATGGTCTTCATCTTCTCGGATTCCTCGTCGGGGATGGTGATCTTGAACTCTTCCTCCAAGGTCATCATCAAGTCGACCAAGTCCAAGGAGTCGCATTTCAAATCCTGCTCGAACGTCGTCTCGGTTTTCAACTCCGACACGTCGCACTGGCGCTGCTTGGCGATGTGGGCCTTGATCTTCTCTTCAACTTCTTTTTTCTCGGTGTCATTCATGGCTGTCTGTCGAACCTTCCGATTGCGAATAAATTGAGCGATGGCTTGCGCTCGGGGGCCGTCCTTGGCGTTTGGCCCCCCGGGCTGAATTTGCGCGGCGCGTCGGCCCGCCCTTGCTGCGCTTGGGGCCGGCAAAACGCGCGACCCGCCGATTTTACCATGGCGCCTCGCGATGGCAACAAACGCTTGCCGCCTCCATTCGCCGAAGACCCGCCGGGCGCCCAAGCGGGCGGCGTCGGCGCGGGGTCTGAGTTCGCGGCCTTGTTCCTTCCATTAAGCGGTTGTTGCCTTTTCTCTTCCTTCCTTGTTCTTTTGCCAAGTTTTCGCCTTTTCCGCCTTTGGCTCGGTTGGGCGCTGTTTCGCGCGGGTCCGGGCGGTTTCGATCCGGCCGGCCGCCGCCCCAAAACTGCGGCAAACGGCCAAGCGGCCGAACGGGGCCAAGCCATGTGGTAACATGGCCCGACCAACGGCTTGGTTGCGAAGGGAGACAACATGCGCATGACGGTCTTTGGCGCCGGGGCTTGGGGAACCGCTCTGGCCGTCCATTTCGCCAAGCAAGGGCATGAGGTCGTTTTGACTTCCCATGACGACGACGCGATGGCGCGGCTGAAGGAGTCCCGCGCCAACGACCGCTTTTTGCCGGGCTCCAAGCTGCCCGACAATCTGCGCGTCGAGGCCATCGCCGACGCGGCGGTTCCGGGTTTGGGCTTGGCCTTGATCGCGACGCCCGCGGCGGGGCTGCGGCCGACTCTGCGCCGATATGTGGCGCCCGTCGATCCCCAAGCGCCGGTTTTGATCGCCTGCAAGGGCTTTGAGAGCGGCACGGGCAAGCTCGCCCACGTCGTCGCGGCCGAGGAGGCGCCGAACAACAGCCGCATCGGCCTGCTCTCCGGCCCCACGTTCGCCCAAGAGGTCGCCCGCGGCCTGCCCGCCGCGGCGGTGTTGGCGTCGGGCGACTTCGAGTGGATCAAGTCGGTCGCCTTGGAGCTCAATTCATCGGTTTTGCGCTTCTACCCCAGCTCCGACCCGATCGGGGTGGCGGTGGGCGGCGCCGTGAAAAACGTCATCGCCATCGCCTCGGGCGTGGCCGACGGGCTGGGCTATGGGCTCAACGCCCGAGCGGGGCTGATCACCCGGGGCTTGGCCGAGATCGCGCGCTTGGGCGTCGCCATGGGGGCGCGCCCGGAGACCATGATGGGCTTGGCGGGCATGGGCGATTTGATTTTGACCTGCACGGGGGATTTGTCGCGCAACCGGCAAGTGGGGCTGCGTTTGGCGCAGGGCCGGTCGCTGCAAACCATCCTTTCGGAGCTGGGCCACGTCGCCGAGGGCGTGAACACGATCTCGGCGGTGCTGAGCCAAGCGAGCCGACTCGGGGTCGAGATGCCCATCGCCCACAATCTGGATCGGCTGCTCAAAGGCGGCGTGACCGCGCAGGAAGTCGCGGCCGCGCTGATGAGCCGCGACGTGAAAACGGAAAGCGGCCTCAAGGCTTGACGAAGCGCGCCCCCATGGCGACGCCCAAGCGCGCGATCTCGGCCAAGCCC
>CAJPTP010000124.1 GCA_905373555.1 uncultured Francisella sp.
TCGGGGATGGGGCCCGGGCCCTTGAGCCGTCTTTCTTGGACTTTCGCGGGCTTTCGCCGCGGTCTTCCTTCAAAACGGCGGCTCAATCTTTTATACTTGACAAGCCCAAGGGCGGCCGAGCGCGAATCGCCCCGGGCAAGACGGGGCCCGCGGGCCCCGGAAAAAGGCGCGAGCGCGGGGCTTTTCTTGGGCCGCGCCAACCGCATTGGAGCCGCAAAGTGACGACCGAATCCCAACCGAGCAAGCCTTGCTTGGCTTGGTCAAGCGAACCGAGCTTGCCCCATTCCCGCGAGCTGATGGAAACGCTCAAGTCGCGCAACCCCGCGTGGGATTGGGCAGCCGACGCGGCTTCCGCGCCGCTGTGGGCGCTGGAGGATTTGTCCGAGGGCAATTGCCAAGCCTACAAAGCGGCGTACGCCGCCGCCGAGGGCTCGCGCAAGCCCCGGGTCATCGTTTTGTCCGACCGCTTCGTCACGGGCGACAACCTGCCGCCGTACGTGTTTTTCAAAACGCCGCTGAACAAAACGGTCTTGGCGCATTGGCTGACCCGCAACGGGTTTGCCGAGGCCGAAAGCGCGCCGCCGTCCTCGGGGCAAGGCGCCGCGGCGGGGCCGTCCGCAAACGACGGGCCCGCGCGGTGGAAAACGAGGAAATTCAAGCTCAAAACTTGGCCCAACCTCAGCGAGTTCGACGACGATCTGGCGATGGTGGGGCTGTGCGGCTCGCTGATCTTGACGCCGATGAGCTATCAACAGGCGTTGGGTTATGGGATCGCGCCCGAGGCGCTGGATGCGCTGCTGCGCGGCGCCGAAAAGCGCGGGCAGCTGGCGCTCGCGCCCGACTCGGTTGCGGGCTTGGAAGGCGAAACGGCGTCGGCGCCTGCGCCCGCCGATGGCGCCGACGGCGCGGGCGGCGCCGAAACGGGCAACAACACTTTGTTCGAGCAGCTGCTGGACAAATTCAAAGACATGTGAGGCGGGAGCATGGATCTGAACGTATCGCTCGGCCACACGGCCTCCTACAAAGTTGTCTTCGCGGGGGCCTTCGGCGTGGGCAAAACAACGGCGCTGGCGAACGTGTCCGAAATCGAGGTCGCCAACAACGACGTGGGCAGCATCGAGGTCACGCAAAACGAGATCGCCGAGGGCAAGGCCACCACCACCGTGGGCTACGACTACGGCGAGATTTTTCTGCCGGACGGCTCTCTGGTGACGCTGTTCGGCCTGCCCGGCCAAGAGCGCTTCGACGAGGTGTGGGGCATGATCCTCAAGTCTTACGACGGGATCGTGCTTTGGCTGTACGGCGACAAAGACGACTCTTTGGCCGAATGCGAGAATTGGCTGGCCAACCTCAAGCGCTACGACGCGACGGACAACATTTGCGTCGTGGTCACGCGCGTGCCCATCCCCACCGACGACGCCGTTTTGGATCCGTTTCGGGCGCTGGTGGCGAAGTACAACCCTTACGCCCCCGTCATGAGCGGCGACCCGCGCAACCCCAAGCACGTCATGTCGGCGATTTTGATGACCGTCGCGACCCCGGGCCGCGGGCAGTGACGGGGCCCCGCCGCTCGGCGCCGCGGCGCGGCGCGGCTCGCCCCGGGCGATCGAAGCCTTGGGCGGCCGGCCGACGGGCGCGGTTTGAGCCGCGAAGCCCGGCTTGGCCCCCTTGAATGCCGGACGACCCATTGGATGCGGCGCCGAGGCGATCGCCATGGCGGCGCGGGGGGGGAAAAAAAAGAAAAACAGCGCGGCGCGGACGGCGCGAAAGCCCGGCGCGCCGCGAAGCCTTCGGCGGAAAAGGCAAAATTGACAACGAACAGCGGGCCGCCCCATGCGGTTCGCGGCCGGCGGGGGATCGAGTCGAGCCCACCTCCGGCGCATTGCGACAACAAACAAGAACAGCGCGCGAAGGACTTGCGCAAGCCCGCCCGGGCGCCTCGGCCATGCCCGCCGCGCCCAAGCGGGCCGAGCGCGCGGCGCTTCGCGCTCAGGCCACTCGGAGACCGCTTCAATGGATCATACCAGCGCAGTACAAACCGTGAACTGGGAACTCACCAAGAAAACGGGGGAGTTGGCGCTGCCCGTGATGCAAAACATCACATCGCGCCTCACGACGGTGCGCTGCGCCGTGTTGTGCACGGCCGACGGCTACAACGTCTGCTCCATGGGCATCAGCGAGGCCGAAATACGCAAGATGGCCTCTTTGAGCAGCTCGCTGTTTTCGATCAGCAAATCGGTGGTCAACATCGTCAGCGACGACAAGGAAGAGACCCTGCGCCTGGCGAACATGAAAAAGGAAATCCTGATTTCCGTCGACACGCTGCTGATCTCCGCGACCGAGGTTGAAAACCCCTTCTTCTCGAACCTGGTGCTGCTGATCTCCGCCGCCAACGTCACCAACGGCCTGTTGATCGTGACCGAGCGCTACATTGTGAGCGGCTTGGAAAAGATCTACTGCACGAAAGAGTACGGTCAATTCGCGGCCAACTCCTTCGCCAAGCTCGACAAAGGCGAGTCGCCGAGAGTTAAATTAATCCGGGAAAAGTTAGAGAAAATGTAAAACATTCCGCTTTCGATTTTGCTTATATTGGCAGAATTATTTTTTAAGATTGCCGTTGGCTATTCGATTGTTCGGCCTTGGGTAAATTGCCCGATTTTTCCGCCGATTATTCCGGCGGCTTTTTTTTATGTGTTAGAATGAAAATCAAAGGGCGGCGCGCGCCGGCGCCCCTTAAAGCGGCCGATCGAAAAGGCATTTCGGCGCTGCGGCGATTCTTCCTCCGGCACACACACAATCGGGGTGAGCATTATGCTAAACATCGACACAACCAAACTCGACGAAGTCTGGGGCGCAATCGAGCTCTTTCTGAAAAGCGGCTTGGTGGCGGGCGATTTTTGGGACGTCTCCACGGGCATGTCTGTTTCGGGCAAAAATTCCGACCCCGCCTTCGTCGCTTTGTTCAACCAGCTGCTTCCCATCGTCAACTCCACGCTGGAGGGCTCGGGCTACGCGAAATTCGGCAAGTTTTTCGTGATCAGGGAAAAGCAGGGCTATTTCGTGGTCATCAACCACGGCTCGGGCCTGATGCAAGGTTTTTTGCTTGACGAATCGAAGATCAACTTGGGCTTGCTGTTCAACGTGGCCATTCCCCGCGCCCTGAAGATGGTCAAGGAAGCTTTCGCCGCCGCCAACGGCGGGTTCAAGACGGCGTAGCCGATTGACGGCGCGGGCCGCAAGTCGGCGCAACCGTCGACATGACTGCGGCGTCGCCCCAACCCCGAGGCGCCGGGCGCCGACGCCGGCCGACGGATCGGCTCGACGCGACAGCTTGCGGACGGACACGTTAAATAAGGGCGCGCGAATCGACGGCGCGGCATGCGACAGTCCGGATCGGGGGAACTTTCAAGAATTCGGCGCTCCACCCCAATCAACAGCGTGAGCGCAAACAAATTTAGGGGAATCAGCATGTTGAACCTCTCCCAAGAAATTTACGACAGGAACATCCAATCCACCCGCTTGGCTTTGAAGGACGCGATTCTCAGCATCAACATTTGGGATCGGGAGATGGGCTTGACCTTGGCCGAATGGCAAGGCAACCCCACCGCCGTCGCCCTGATCACGCAGCTGGTCAATGAGCTTGACCAAGTCTTGAAAGCGGGCGGCTTGGATAAATTCGAGGATTACCTGTACTTGGATCTGGCCGACAACACGGCGTTGGTGATCTTGGATCACGGCGACAACCTGATGCAAGGTTGGCTGATCAACACCGACAAGGCCAACTTGGGCATTTTGCTGGGCATGGCCGTTCCGACCGCCTTGTCGAATATCAAAGCGGCCAAGAACTAGAGCCGATTGCCCCGCCCAAGCGGCCCGCAGGCTTGGGGCTCGCAACGGCGGCGACGGAACGCAAAGAGAAATTCGCCCCTGCTTGGGGCGTTTTTTTTTGCCCCAACGACGACCGATGGAGCGGCGTCGAACCGCTGCGCAACGCCCGTCGCCGAGCAGGCGCAGACTTGGGCGCCGATGCGGTCATTGGCCCGGCGAAGCAATGGGAAACCGCAAATCGATGGATTGAAAGAAAGAGGAGGAAAAAACGCAGGCCGAACGCAAAGCCGGCGAAACGCTTTCGGGGAAAACTTGATCACTATTATTTAACAGGGATTAGCGCGAATACTGAAATTATAATTAATTTTGATTTTATACTGCCTCATTTTATCTTGTTTATGATGGAATAATTTAAAAATAAATTTTGAACTTTTATCTGGCCTTCGAATCGCAATCGCGCCGCCGGCCTTGGCGTGAAATTTAAGTCGATCGAAACAAATTGGAATTGGGCTCGATTCCGCCCATCTCGGTTGAACTGCGCGGATGCGGGGCTCGGCAAGACTTTCCCGGGCTTGAGCGTCCGATCCGATTTGACAAAGCCGCGCCGTTTGCGGCGCCGATTTCCATTCCATCGTTTTGCTTTTGTTTCCCAACCCCCGCGCAGCCTTTGCTGTGACGAGCCGGCGCCATCCCAAGATGCGGGTCAAGGCTTCGGCGCAAAGATGGATCGGACGGGAGCCGTTTTTGTCCCCCCCCTTCTCC
>CAJPTP010000125.1 GCA_905373555.1 uncultured Francisella sp.
GTCGATGCGCAGCACATGCGCGCCGTCGCCGTTGTTCTCAAGATCCTTGGCGTCGATGACAAGCTTGTTGCCCTTGTCTTTGCCCAAGTCGATCTGCTCGAAGCCCTTCAAGGAGCCCAAATCGACCACGCCATGGCCCGTGAGCGAGAGCGCGTCGTAGCCCTCGCCCGCGTCGAGCGTGCCGTTGTCGAACTTTTCGACCTTGAACAGATCGTTGCCGGCGGAGCCTTCCAAGGCCGACATGGCGAAAGAGGGCAGAACGTACGTGTGATCGAAGTGCGCAGGGTCGACGGGATGGGCCTGCTGCGCCCCCCCGGCGGGATTGGGCGCGCCCGCGCCATGGCCCGCAGGGTCGCTGTCGCCGCCCGCCGTCAAATCCGCGTTGGGCGTGGAATCGAACGGGCCCGCGGGATGCTGCGGCCCGGGCGGGGCGTTGGGATCCGTGAGGTCGACGTTGGGGACGGCGTCAAACTCGCCCGTGGCGTCGACGACGGTCGCGTCGCTGCCGGTCGCGGTCTTGCCGTCGGTGACGCCGGGGATGCTGTCCACGGGAATCTCGACGGTGCGCGAGGCGCCCATGCACTCAACCGTTGCGTTGACTTTGCCCGCGCTAAGGCGCAGTGATTCCACATCGGCCTTGCTTAAATGCAGATCCCAGTCGCCGTTCGCGTCGAGATGCGTCTCGAACTGGCGGCCGTTGATGGTCACGACCACCTTGGCGCCGTCGATGTTTTCGCCCGACGCCCTGCCCTTCAGAGTCAAACCGCTTTGGTAAGTCTCCGCCGTGACATGGGCGTCGTTGTCCGCGACGATGTTGTTGATCTTCGGGTCGGCGTAGAAGTTTTGCTTGACGGAGAGGCCCTGCGACGTGTTCGTGTCGTCGCCGTAATTCTTGGCTTGGACGTAGAACGTCTTGGGGATGTCCTCGGAAAGGCCCATCTTTTTCAAATCGCCGGATTTGACCTCGATCTCCCACTTGTCGTCGTCGATGTCGGCCGAGGCGATCTTATGCCCTTCGGCGTCGACCAAATCGGCGGTCTTGCCGTCCAGCCATTTCGACGTGCCCTTGATCTTGAAGCCCTTGCCGGACTGCGTGAGCTCGAACGAGGATTGGTCGGCGCGAATGAAGGCGTCGTCTGCGTTGTCCTCGGCGTCCTTCTTGTAGGTGTAGTTGTCCCACAGCTTCCACAGCCCCCAGCCCGCGAGGCCGATCAGGCCCGCGCCGAGCAAAGCGCCGACGACGGGGCCCAGCGCGATGCTGTCGAACAGGCCGGCGGTCTTCTCGTCGCCCTGTTGCGCGCCGGGAAGGTTCAGGTTCGCCAGCTGCTCGGCGGTGATGGGCGCCACCATCTCTTCGCCCGAGACGTCGCGGTATTCCGCGACGTAGCCGCTGGGCATGCCCTCGGTCTTGGGGGCGGCGCCGAAGCCTTCAACCACGGCGACTTGGTTCTCGCCGCGCTCGTGGATGATCAGATCGTTGCCGTGCACCGCGACAACGACGTTTTGATCGACCTCGCCCGTTTTGGCGTCGATCAACTGATATTGGCCGTGCTCGACCGCCTTCACCCTCGTGACGGCGTCCGACAACGGGTACTGCGCGCCCGATATCAGCTCTTTCAAAATCAATTTAGCCATGATCCATTCCTAGCCTAAACTAAAGCATCGAAGGCCGCTTGTTCGCCGCGCGCAGCGCGGGCAAGCGGGAGGAAGGCGCGGCGCGCCTACCCCGGTTAATATGGTGTTTTTCGGCGGCGCGCCCGACTTGGGCGTTTTGCGCCCCGCCCGACCTCGGCCCTTCCCCGAGCTTTGAGGGGAAGCGCCCGCTCCGAGGCGAGCGCCGACTGCAAGCAAAAAGGCCGATCCTTGAAATCGAATCCGCCGCTCTCGCCGGTTTAAGGGATCGAGGCCTAAATTTTGAAAAGGCCAACCGAATCCCGGAGGGTGAACCGGATTGCCAAGTTCACGGCGATGCGCGGCATTGCCCGCGCTCCCTCCCAATTCGCCGATTATAGATGATTCAAGGCCATTTTATGCGTTTTTCCTTGCGAAAAGCCCGCTTTGCTTCATTGTTGGGCATGGGTCGGCGGGTTTCCGGCCCTTGACGGCGCCCGGGGGGGGCGGTCTTGCGCAGTTTTGCGCGGCGTCGGACCGTTTTCCCCAACCTCATGACTTTCCTCGCGGCCCGGCGCCCCCTCCCCCGATTCTTGGCCGAGCATGCGCCGAGCGGCAAGGCGCAGGGCAAACGGTCTGAGCATTCTGTCCGATCCCGGTTTTTGTGGGCGCATCCTCGCTCATGTTGCGCGATAAGCGGCAAAAAATTGCGAATTGGCCGCAAGCCCGCCGGGTGTTTTTCCAAAAAAACGGAGCCGCCTTGGCGAGGAAAGCCCCCGCCGAAGACGGCTCCGGCGCAAGCGCCGATCGTCATTGCGGCGCCGGCACGACGGACCGCGCCCAGCATTGGGGCAAGCGCAGCGAACCGGAGCCGATCCGCTCACACTTTCCACCGCAAAAAGTTGCCGATCATGCGCAGGCCGGCCGCATGGCTTTTTTCGGGGTGAAACTGAGCGCCGACCACGTTGCCCCGGCCCAAAACGGCGCAAAAGGGATCGGGGTAATCGGACACGGCCAAGACCAATTCGGGGTCTTGCGGCTCCAGCTTGTAGCTGTGCACGAAATAAAACATCGTTCCGCTCTCGATCCCCTCGAACACGGGATGGGGCTTTTCGATGCGCACCTCATTCCAGCCCATGTGTGGGATTTTGAGCTTGGAGCCGTCGGGGCCGCGCCGATTCGCCTCAAAGCGGCGCGAGCGGCCTTTGAAAAACCCCAAAGCCCGCACGTCGCCGCCCTCGTCGCTGCCTTCGAGCAGCAGCTGGGCCCCCACGCACACGCCAAAAAAGGGCTTGGAGCGCAAGGCCCGCAACACCGCGTCGTCGAGCCCTTTTCCCCGCAGCGCCGCCATGCAGTCCGGCATGGCGCCTTGGCCCGGGAAGACGACGCGATCGGCCCCATCCACCGCGTTCGCGTCGCGGCATAGCCGCACTTGGGCGTTCAAGCCCGCTTCGTCGGCCGCGAATTGGAATGCCTTGGCCACGGAATGCATGTTGCCCATGCCGTAATCGACGACGCCAATAATCATGGTTCCCCCAAGCGTTGCGCGCAAGCGCGGCCGCCGCGACGCGGCGGCCGCCAGGCGGCGGCGCGGGCCGGGCCCGCGGCCCCCGTTCGGCTTTATTTCGGCCAGCCGTAATAGCCTTTGATCGAGGCTTTGGCCAACGCGGCGGCGTTGACGATGAAGCCCATTTGCGAGGTGGACGCGGCGTCGGATGCTTGGGCGCGGAAGCCTTGGGGCAGCGCGTACACCGTGAACTTGTACTCGTGCGGGGCGTCTTGCTTGGGCGGATAGCATCCCATGTAAGCTCGCTCGCCGCCGTCGTTTTCCATTTGGAAGGCGCCTTGGGGCAGGTTTTTGCCCGAGGCGGCGCCCGCGTCGCGCGCCAAGCCCGTCGCGCCGGCGGGAATCCCCACGACCATCCAATGCCACCAACCCGCCCCGCCCGTGGGGGCGTCTTTGTCGTGCATCGCCACGGCGAAGCTACCCGTGCCCTTGGGCGCCCCCTCCCAGCGCAGCTCGGGCGAAGCGTTGTCTTGATCATGGCGGAAAGAGTCGCTTAGCTTGTCGCCATCCTTGAACTCGGGAGACGTCACTTTGAATTCGCTCATGGTGTGTTCCTTTTGATGATGCGCGCGCCGCGCGCTGTGAAAAGGCAAAAGCCCAAGGCCGGAAAAGCGCATCGCCGCGCGCCGATGGCCGCGCCAGCCGACCGCGCAATCGGCCCGACCGGGCTTCAAGCCAACCCGCCGGCCGATCAAAAAGGCAAGCCCGGGACGCGAAAGCCCAACCAATGCGCGCCCCACTGCATGGCCAGCACGCACAGCCAAGCGTAAGCCGCGGCCAGCGTGTCGTCGATCATGATCGAGAAGCCGCCCGAGGTGTTTTGATCGACCCATCCGACGGGCTGCGGCTTGAAAATGTCGAAGACTCTGAAAAAGACGAACGCGGCCGCCCAGTACAAGGGGTCGCAGGGAACGAAAAACAGCAGCCCCGCCATGGCGGCGATCTCGTCGAACACGATCCCGCCGTAATCTTTGCGCATGACCTGCTTTTCGCTGCGGGCGCAGATCGGCACGCCCGCCAAAAACAGCGCCAAGGCCGCCGCCGCCAGCATCCATGCCCTGTTGGGGTCACGGGGGATCAAAGCCAAGACGGCCCAAGCGACGGGGAAACCCACCAAGGACCCCGCGGTGCCGGGCGCCTTGGGCGAAAGGCCCGCGCCGAAGCCGAAAGCGAAAAACGACGCCGGGTTTTGCGTCAAAAACCGCCAAGACGGCGAGAAATCGCGATACGCCGTTTCTTTTTTGGAATATTTCATCGTCATGTCGACGTTGCCTCATACGAACGCGCATCGCGGCTCAACGAGCCCAACGCGCATCGGCTCAAGATTGGCAAGACA
>CAJPTP010000126.1 GCA_905373555.1 uncultured Francisella sp.
GAAAGACAGAAAGAAAGAAAAAACAAGGCGGGCCCGGGGCCGTTGCGGCCGGACGGCCGCGGCGCCGCGCGCAAGGAGAGACATGGAACGGAAGGCCGAAAAGATCAAGGCGCTGACGGGCATGCACGATTTTCTGCCCGAGCAGACGCCCGCATGGCAGGCGCTGGAGGGGGCGATTCGCGAGATCTCGCGGCTGTACGGCTACGAGGAGATCCGCACGCCGTTGCTGGAGGCCACGGGGCTGTTCGTGCGCTCCATCGGCGAGCAAACCGACGTCGTGGGCAAGGAGATGTACACCTTCGACGACAACGGCGAATCGGTGAGCCTGCGGCCCGAGGGCACGGCGTCGTGCCTGCGCGCCGCGGTGGAGGCCAACATGCTGCGCGAGGGCCCGCGCAAGCTGTATTACGTCGGCCCCATGTTTCGCCACGAGCGGCCGCAAAAGGGCCGCTACCGGCAGTTCAGCCAATACGGCGTGGAGGCCTTGGGCTTCGAGGGCCCCGACGTCGACGCCGAGGTCGTGGCGATGAACCGGGCGCTGTTTCGCAAGGTCGGGATCCAAGACGGCGAGCTGCGTTTGGAGATCAACTGCCTGGGCAATCGGGCCGAGCGCGAGGCGTTCCGCTCGACCTTGGTGTCGTATCTGAAAAGCCGCGAGTCGATTTTGGACGCGGACTCGCGAAGGCGCATGCTCACCAACCCGTTGCGCGTGCTGGACACCAAGAATCCCGACTTGCAGGAAATGTGCGACGCCGCCCCGCGCCTGGTCGAAAGCCTCGGGCCGGAGTCGCGGGCCCATTACGAGGGCTTCAAGGCGCTGCTGGCCAAGATGGGGATCGCCTATGTCGAAAACCCGCGCTTGGTGCGCGGCTTGGACTATTACGACCTGACGGTCTTCGAGTGGGTGACCGAGGAGCTGGGCAGCCAAAGCACGGTGCTCGGCGGCGGCCGCTACAATGGGCTCGTGGGCGAGCTCGGCGGGCGCGACGCCCCCGGGGTGGGCTTTGCGCTGGGCATGGATCGGCTCATGCTGCTGCTGGAAAAGAAGGGCCTCAACGCGCGCCGCGCCGCGCCGGACGTCTATTTCGTATGGCTGTGCCCCGATGCCTTGGGCGCCGCGATGCGCCTGGCCGAGGCGCTGCGAGGCCAAGGGTTGTCCGCCTTGGTGCACGCGGGCGGCGGCAAGGCCAAAACCCAATTTCAAAAAGCCGACAAAAGCGGGGCGCTGTTCGCCGTCGCCTTGGGCCCCGACGAGTTGGCGTCGGGCAAGGCGACGCTGAAAGACCTGCGCGGCGACAAAGGCCAGATCGTGGTCGCCCAAGACGGGCTGGCCCAAGTGATCGAACAATGGAAGAGCTGAGAAATGGCGCTGGATCTTCAAGAGCAACAAGAGCTTGACAACTTCAAATATTGGTGGCGCAGGTGGGGCCGGTGGATGACGCTCGCGTTTTTCGTCGCCGCCGCGGCGTACTTGGGCATGCAGATTCAGCAGGAGCGGTCCAAGAAAGCGATGGATCAGGCCTACAAGCTGTCTTTGGCCGCCGCCCAATACGGCCTGGGCGAGAAATCCTCGCCCGAGGCGCTCAAGCGGCTCAAGCTGCTGCAGGAAAACTTCTCGGGCTCGCCTTACGCGGCCGTTTCCTCTTTGTCCGCGGCCAAAGCCTACGCCCAAGAGGGCAAGACCGACGACGCCGAAAAGCACGCGCGCTGGGCCTTGCAAACGAGCAAGGATGCTTTGGCCAAAAGCGCCGCGGCCTTGAGCTTGGCCAAAATCGCCGCCCAAAAGGGCGACGCCGAGGCCGTCAAGGCCGCCGTCGCCCAAGCGTCCGACCCCGCGGTCAAGTGGGCGGCGCAGGAAACCTTGGGCGACGTCTACATGGACAAAGGCCAAGCCGAGGCGGCGGCCGACGCTTACGCGTCGGCCTTGAAGTCGCTGCTTGAGGCCGATCCCGATTTGGCCTCCCGGCCCACGGGCGACTTCGACGTCAACGCCGCCGTGCTGCTGGAAATGAAGACCAACTACGCCAAGTCCTTGGCGGGCCGGCCCGTCGACCTGTCGGCCAGCTCCTCGGTCAATCTGGGCAAGGGCAAGATCACGGTCGATCAATTCGTCGCGGGCAAAAAACCGGGCGAAGGGCAAAACGAGGCGTCGGCGCAAGGCGGCAGGCCCGCCCCAACCGAAGGCCGGTGACCGAGGCGACGGGCCCAAGGCCGGCGGCGGAAAGCCGCGGCCCGAGGCCCGAGGCGCGCCTCTTGCGCCGACAACATCATGGCGGCGGCGCCAGGCGCGCCGCCCGCTGGCGCCCTGCGCCAAAGGCTACGGATGAAACCCACCATCGCGCTTGTCGGCCGGCCCAACGTCGGCAAGTCCACGCTGTTCAATCGTTTAACCCGCACCCGCGACGCTTTGGTTCACGACCGGCCCGGGCTCACGCGCGACAGGCAGTTCGGCCAGGGCGCGATGGGCTCGAAAGGCTACATCGTCGTCGACACGGGCGGCTTGGAGCCCGCGGCCGACAGCGGCGTCGAGTACAGAATGGCGCGCCAGACGCTGCTGGCCGTCGACGAGGCCGACGCCGTGATCTTTCTGGTCGACGGCCGTTCGGGCCTCACGCCCCAAGACGAGACGATCGCCAAGCGTCTGCGCCAATCCTCGGCGCTTGTGACGGTCGCCGTCAACAAAGGCGAGGGCGCGGATCCGGACGTCTTTGTCGCGGAGTTCCACAAACTCGCCTTGGGCGAGCCCATGCGGGTGTCGGCCTCGCACGGCGACGGGGTGGGCGATTTGATCGAGGAGACGCTGCGCAGGCTGCAAGAGGCGGGCTTTGACTTCGGCGAGGACGACCGCCCGCCGATTCACCCGCAGCGCCTTAGAGCCATGCAGTTGCGGGAGCGGGCGCGGATGCTCGACGCCCGCAACAAAGGTTCCGAGCCCTCGCCCGCGAAGCTGGCCGAGGCGCCCGCCGAGGCTCAAGACGCGGGGCGCGGCGATGCGCCGCCCCGCGCCGAGCCCGCGGCGGGCGATTCGCGCTTCGATGCGGGCGCGGATGCGGGCGATCGGGCGGCCGACGCCCCCGCCTTGCGCCCGATCTTCGCGGTCTTGGGCCGGCCCAACGCGGGCAAGTCCACCTTGATCAACGCGATTTTGGGCGAGGAGCGCGTGATCGTGTACGATCAGGCGGGCACGACGCGCGACTCCATCTACATCGATTTCGAGCGCGGCGGCAAGCCCTACACTTTGGTCGACACGGCGGGGGTGCGCCGGCGCTCGCGCGTGAGCGAGACGATCGAGAAGTTTTCGGTCATCAAAACCCTTCAAGCCATCGAGCGCTGCGACGTGGCGGTGCTGGTGCTCGACGCGACCCAAGGCGTGGCCGACCAGGACGCGAACCTCGCGGGCTATGCCGTCAAGCAGGGCAAGGGGATCGTCGTCGCGGTCAACAAGTGGGACGCGGCGGGCGGCGAGCGCGAGCGCCAAGAGATCAAAGCGGGGATCGAGCGCAACCTGCCGTTTTTGGACTACGCCGAATTCCATTTCGTGTCGGCCTTGAAGGGCAAGGGCATGGGCGGGCTGTTTCGGGCGCTGGATCGGGCCGCGCGCTCTTGCTCGATCAAGATGCCCACGCCCGAGCTCAACCGCATCCTGCGCGTGGCGGTCGACCGCCAGGCGCCGCCCTTGTCCGGCCGCGCCCGGCCGAAGCTGCGCTACGCCCACCAAGGCGGAACCAACCCGCCCGTGGTCGTCGTGCACGGCAACTCTTTGGCCAAGGTGCCCGATTCCTACACCCGCTATTTGGAGCAAACCTTCCGCTCCGCCTTCGATTTGCGCGGCGCGCCGCTGTTTGTGCAGTACGCGCAGCAAAACGAGAACCCCTATGACCCGGCCCGGGGCGCCAAACCCAAGGGCAACACTTTGAGGCGCGAGGCGCTTAGCCCCCGCATCGCCAAGAAGGAAGAGAAAAAGCGGCGGCGCGCCGCTTTGAGCAAGGCCAAGGAAAAAGAGCAAAAAAAGCGCGGCAAGAAAGGCCGGGGCTGACCCCGCCTAAGCCGAGGATCCACAGCGCGCCCGGGCCGAGGCCAATTCGGCCGAACGCCCGGTCTGGGCCCGGGCGCGCGCCACCGTCGGAGAAATGCATGAACAACAATAAAGGACAGCAGCTGCAAGATCCCTTTTTGAACACGCTGCGCAAAGAATACGTCTCCGTGTCGATTTATCTGATCAACGGCATCAAGCTGCAAGGGTACATCGAATCGTTCGACCAATACGTGGTGTTGCTGCGCAACTCTTCGGTCACCCAAATGGTGTACAAGCACGCCATTTCCACGGTCGTGCCCTCCAAGCCCGTCAACATCGGGCTTGACGCCCAGGATGCGGCGGGGTCGGACGCCAAAAAGGCCAAAGACGCGGATAAGCCCTCGGCCGAAACCGGCGCCGCCTGACGGCGCAGGGAAGGGGGAGCGGCGCCGGATCGGCTTGGGGCCCCGAGCCTGAAGCCCCCTGTCC
>CAJPTP010000127.1 GCA_905373555.1 uncultured Francisella sp.
GGGCAGGGGAAACGACAGGAAGAAAGACGCCGCGCCGACATGCGGCGGGCGAAAAAAAAGGCCGCATCGCGGCCTTGCTCGCGCGGCGCGCTTGGCGCCGCGCCGCCCGGTTTCACCGGTTTTCGTCTTTGGGGGCGTTGGGCGCGTCGGCGCGCGTGCGAGTGTCGTTCTGCTTCTCTTTGCGCTTGATCAGCGTCAAGTCCAACTTGTCCATCAATTTGTCGATCGCGGCGTACATCTCGCTTTCTGTGTGCTCGACGTGAAGCGTTTTCCCCGGAACCTGAACGTTCGCCTCGACGGTGTGGTTCAGCCTGGACTTGTCCGTCGACAAGGTGAACGACAGGTTGACGATATTGTCGTTGTGGCGCAACACCTTTTGAACTCTGGAATCGATGTAGTTGCGGATGGCCTCTGTGACCTCGATGCCGTTGCCGTTGATCTGGAAATTCATCGGATAAGCCCTCGTGTGTGCGTTGCGCGGATACCCCTTCGGGATCGCGGCGGGGCGAATCGGCTCCGCCCCGCGGCCTCGCCGCTGCGGCGGGCAAAGCCGTTCGCCGCAGGGCATTGTCGATTATAGGGCCGAAGGGCGCCCGAGGCAAACGAGCGCGGGCGCCTGCGGTTCAGCGCTTTGAATTTAAAGGCAAACAAAGAGCGAGGCGCGCGGCGGGAATCAAGTTGCCGGCCGGCCGCGGTTGGCGCCCGGGAGCCGAAACCCAAGCGCCGATCCGCAAAAGCCGCGATCCGGCGCCCGATCTCACAGCTTGCGCTTGAAGGCGGCGGGGATGCCCAGCTCCACGCGGTAGTTGGCGACGGTGCGGCGGGCGATGCGCACGTTTTTGGCGTCCAAGGCCTTTTTGATGGCGGCGTCGTTCAGCGGCTTGGATTTGTCCTCCCCGTCGATCAGGCGTTTGATCATGTCTTTGATCGCGACGTTGGACACTTGGTCGGAGGTGAATTCGCCCGCGTGCCGGCTGCGCATGGAGTCGGGGATCAGCAGCTCGTCTTCGTTCATCTCGGGCAGGTCGCCGATGTCGACCTTGGCCGGGTCGACCACCTTGCTGAAGTCGATGGCCGTGATGCGTCGGCCCACGCCCACGTTTTTTGAGAAAAAGAACTTGAACTCGTACAGGCCGGATGGGCAAATCAGGTATTTGCCCCGGGTGGCGCGCGAGACGGTGCTCACGTTCATCTCGATCTTGTCGGCGATCTCCTGCAGCGTCATGGGCAGCATGGCCCGCGCCCCGCGCTCGAAAAAGCCCTGCTGGCGCTCGACGATGGCCTCGGCCACGCGCAGGATCGTGTTTTGGCGCATCTGCAGCATCTGCACGAAGCGCTCGGCTTGCTCGACCTCGTTTTTGAAATCGGGCGTGACGTCCTCGCCCTGCTCTTGGATGGCGTCCAGGCAATCTTTGCGCACCGCGACCGCGGGCAGGTTGGACAGCGCCTCGACGGCCCACGCCCCCGCCTTGGTTTTGAACACGCGCGCGTCGGGCCGCACGTAGGGCGTGGGCGATTCGCCCGCCATGCCGACGTTGGGGTAAGGGTTGAGCGATTTGATCAGCCTCAAGGCCAAGTCGACCTCGCCGGATTCCTTGCCCATTTGGTCGGCGATGCGCCGCTTCGCCCGGCTTTTTTCGAACAGCTCATAGTGGTCGCGCAGCAAACTTTCGGCCAGCGCCTTGGCCGGGCTGTCCGGCTTTCTTTCCAGCTGCAGCAAAAGGGAGTCGCGCAAATCGCGGGCGCCGATCCCGGGCGGGTCGAGGCTGCGCAGCGCCGCGACGGCGCGCGCCATCTTTTCGTCGTCGACCATCCACTCCAAGGGGCAATGGTCGATGAGCTCCCGCGCGCTTTCCTTCAGATACCCCCGATCGTCGAGCCAATACACCAGGTAGCTTAGCAGCCTGCGCTCGTCTTCGCTCAAAAAGCGGGCCCCGGGGCCCGCCGCGGGGGCGTCGGGCAAGATCGGCGAGCCGTCGGCGTTGACCCGGAGGCCTTGGATTTGCTCCAGCAAGTCCTCGCGAAAGGATTTTTCCGCGGCGGTGTTTTCGAACACGTCCGCGAAATCCTCGTCTTGGGGCCGGCGCCCGGCGGAAAGCATCGCCGTGATGCGATCCGCCTCGCTCTCGCCCTCACGCGCCCTGGGCGGCGCGGTTGGCGAGTTGTCGTCGAAGTCGTCGGCGTTCGCCCGCTCCAAGACCGGGTTCTCGTCCAAAGCCCTGCGGATCTCCTCGTCGCACTCCAGCGTCGTCATGTTCAAGACCGTGATGAGCTGGCGAATCGTGGGATTCAGCGAAAGATTTTGGGTTTGCTGTAAGTCCGGTCCCAAGGACTTGGCCATGATGGAGGTTCCGATCGCCGCCGCCCGAATCGGGCATCGCCCAAGCAACGGGCCGAAGCGAAGGGCGCGCGCGAATGTCAGAAATGAAGAAAAGCTTGCGGCAAAGAGCCAATCGGGGGATCGAATCGCCGCAAAACAAAAAGCGAAAGAAGAGACGGCAAGGGGCTCGAAAAGGCAAGCGGCCGCGCGCCAAGCGCCGAACGCGGCGAAAAACTGAAAAAGCGCTCAGCGCAACGGCGCGCGAAATCGCCCGCAAAGCCCGCAAGAAAAAGAACAAGAATGAAAACAAAGAAAAAGATGAATCCGCCGATCGCCGCATGAGCCCGCCGCGACGGCGCAAAGAGGCGCGGGATCTTGGGCGGATCGCGTCGAGCGCCGCGCAATCAAGAAGGCTCGGAGAAAACGGCCGGCCTTTGCGATGCGGGCGGGAAAAGAGCGTCAAGGCGCGCGCCGCGCGGCTCGAGGGTCGGGAGCCGTTGGGCGCGCCTCAGGGCGGTCGGCCGAAACAAATCGGAAGGGCCCATTTCCGCGGCGCGTTACGACGGCGTCCGGCTTCGATGGTACCAAGGGACGAAGCGTTTAGGCAAAATTGGGGGCGCAAAAGGCGGGAAAAGCGCGGGCGGCATGCAAAAACGCGGCCAAAAGCCGGGCAAGAAGGAAAAGGGCGACGGCGCGGCAAGAAAGGCGGCGGAAAAGCCCAAGGCCAAGCGCGCGGCGATGGGAAAGACAGAGGTTGGAAAACGGCGCCGTCAGACCAACAGGTCGCGCAGGGGGATCGCCCCAAGCAGAGCGCCGTTCGCGTCGGCCACCAAAAGGCAGGCCACGCCCGTTTTGCGCATGAGGCTCAAGGCCGACGCGGCGGGCTCGTCGGGCCCGACAAAGATGGGGGCGCGGCTCATCGCCTCGCGCACGGGGGAGCCGTCGGGTTTTCCCCCTTGGGCCAAGAATCGGCGCAGGTCGCCGTCCGACAGCGCCCCCGCAAGCTTTCCGTCCTCGCTCAAGACGGCGGCCAAGCCCAAGCCTTTGTCGGAAATCACCCACAAAGCGTCGAGCAGCCTGTCGCTTTCTTTGCAAACGGGCAGCTCCGCGCCTTGGCGCATCACGTCGCGGGCGCGGGCCTTGAGCTTTGAGCCCAAGGCGCCTCCGGGATGCGTGAGGGCGTAGTCGCGCGGCTCGAATCCTTTCAAGGAGCACACGGCCATCGCCAAGGCGTCGCCCATCGCCATCGCCGCCAAGGCGCTGGATGTGGGGGTGAGGGAGGAGGTCTTGAGCGCGCCGTTTTGGGGCGCTTCGCCCCGCGCGGCGGTGTCCAGCGCCCAGTCGGCCGCGCGGGCCAAGGGCGACAAAGGATTGCCCGTCACGACGATCAAAACGGCGCCGACGTTTTTGATCGCGGGCGCGATGCGCATGAGCTCCGGGCATTGGCCCGAGTGCGAAAACGCCAAAACGGCGTCGCCCCGGGCGACCATGCCCAAATCCCCGTGCGCGGCCTCGGCGGGGTGCATGAAAAAAGCGGGGCTGCCCGTGGATGCGAACGTGGAGGCGATTTTGGCGGCGACATGCCCCGATTTGCCCATGCCCGTCGCGACGATGCGGCCATGGGCCGCGCCCGCGCCGATCAGGGCGGAGACGGCGCCGTCGAAGCGCTCGCCCAAGCTTTGGGCCAAGGCGTCGATGGCCTGCGCCTCGGCCTTGAGCGTCTGGCGCGCGTCGGCCCGCGCCCGAGCCAGCCGGTCGGCGGGCAAACCCAAGCCCAAGGCGCCGGCGGGCGATTCCCCCGCCGAAGACGGCGCCGGCCGCTCGCCCAAGGCGGGCCGGGGGCGCGATGGATCCTTGAACACCCTGTTTTCTGTTCCTGTTGAGCGTTGAGCGCGTTTTGATCTTGTTGGGCCGCGCTTGGGCCGCCGTTGGCGCGGACGCCCAAGCCCGGGCGGCCGCATTATAGCAAAGCCCCCGCAGCCGCCGGATCCCGCGGGGGCCGCAAGCGGCGCGCCTCTTGCGGCGCGGCGGCGCCCAAACGGCGTTGAAAACGCCCCTTTGATCGGCCGCGCCGCGCCGTCGGCTTTGTTTTTCGTCTATGATCGACGGGCGAAGGTCGGCCTTGCGCCGCCGATTGCGCGCCCGCCGCCCGGCTTCGGCGCCCATCCGGGTT
>CAJPTP010000128.1 GCA_905373555.1 uncultured Francisella sp.
TCGGAGGCGGATTGCGCCAATAAAACGGGCGCCTTTCGGCGCCCGTTTTGTTGTTCGATTCAAGCCGTCTTTCGCAGGCCAAGTCTCAAGCTTGGGGCTTGGGGCGCTTGCGTCCGACGGGTTGGGGGTCGGGATGCCCCAAGGCGGGGTCGCTGTCGCCGTTGGAGACCGCATCGCGATCGGCCTCGGGCGTCTTTCCCAAGCTGCCCTTGCGGGCCATGCCTTCCGGCTTTTGCCGGGCCTCGTCTTTCTTGACGGCCGTTTTGGCGGTTGCAGTCTTGGGCTCTTTGTCCGTCTCGGCCTTGCGCGCATTGCGCCGACTCTTCGCTTGGCCTTCGCCCGCGCCCCCTTTGTCTTTGGCTTGGGGCTTGTCTTGCGTCTTGGCCGCGGCCTTCGGGCGAGGTTTCGCGGCCGGGCGCGCGGCGGATTCGGCTTCGCCGCGTTGAGCCGCGGCGCGGGGCTTTTTGGCTTTGAAGCCGACCAAAACCCGCTCCAACACCTCCGTCAGCCAGCGCACGGGCACGATTTCCAAGCTGCCCTTGATCTCTTCCGGCACGTCCTGCAAATCTTTGACGTTTTCTTTGGGGATCAGCACGGTTTTGATGTTTCCCCTTTGCGCGGCCATGAGCTTTTCCTTCAGGCCGCCGATGGGCAGGATTTCGCCGCGCAGGGTGATTTCCCCCGTGAGGGCCACGTCGCGCCGGGCGGGCAGGTTCAGCAGCGACGAGGTGAGCGCCGCCGCGATGGCGCCGCCTGCGCTCGGGCCGTCCTTGGGCACGGCGCCCGACGGGAAGTGCAGGTGCAAATCGTTCTTGGCGAACAAATCCGGCTTCAAGCCCAATTGATCCGCGATTCCGCGCACGGAGCTGATCGCCGTTTCGACCGACTCCTTCATGACGTCGCCCAAGCTGCCCGTGCGAAAGACATGGCCTTTGCCGGGGTAGTGGTTGGCCTCGACGCCCATGATGGCGCCGCCCACGCCCGTCCACGCCAAGCCGTTGATCAATCCCACGCGGTTGATTTCGCCCGCGCGGTCGAAGTCGACCTTGCGCGGCCCCAAATACTCCTCCAGATCCGAGCTTTTGACCTTGACCTTGCGATAGACCGGCTTGACGGTTCGCTTGGGGCCCGCCGCCTTGCCTTGGGCCGGGGCGGAACCCGAGTCGGGCGTCGGGTCGGAGGCCGGGCCGGGGCCGGAGGCCGGGTCGGAGTCCCGAGCCTCGGCCTTGGGTTCGCCGCCGTTTGATTCCTTCGCCTTGGCTTTGAGCTCGTTCTCGATCTCTTGGCGCGCGGCCTCCGCCTCCCCGCTTTTTTCCTCCCACTGCAGCGTGTTGGCCATCACGACCTTGCGGCAGATCTTGGCGATTTCCCGCTCCAGCCCGCGCACGCCCGCCTCGGACGTGTAGTAGCGCACGACGTCCACGATGGCCGCCCGATCGATCGAGAGCTCGCCTTGGGTCAGCCCGTTGGCCTCAAACTGCTTGGGCAGCAAATAGCGCTCCGCGATTTGGATTTTCTCCTCCTCGGTGTAGCCCGAGAGCTTGATGATCTCCATGCGGTCGAGCAGCGCGGGGTGGATGTCCATCGAGTTCGAGGTCGCGATGAACAGCACGTTGGACAAGTCGTACTCGACCTCGACATAGTTGTCCTCGAAGGTCTTGTTTTGCTCGGGGTCCAACACCTCCAGCAGCGCCGCCGCGGGGTCGCCGTGAAAGTCGCTGCCGATCTTGTCCAGCTCGTCCAGCAAGAACAGCGGGTTGTTGCACTTGGCTTTGGTGATGTGCTGCAGAATTTTGCCCGGCATCGAGCCCACGTAGGTTTTGCGATGGCCGCGAATCTCGGATTCGTCGTGCACGCCGCCCAAAGCCATGCGCACGAACGTTCGGCCCGTGGCCTTGGCGATGGATTTGCCCAACGAGGTTTTGCCGACTCCGGGCGGCCCGACCAAGCACAGGATCGGCGCCTTGAGGTTCTCGACGCGCTTGTTGACCACCAGGTATTCCAAAATTCGATCCTTGACCTTCTCCAAGCCGTAGTGGTCGGCGTCGAGGATCATGCGGGCGCGGGAAATGTTGGTGTTGAGGGGGCTGGGCTTCCACGGCAGGTTGATCAGCGTGTCGATGTAGTTGCGATACACCCACGAATCCGTGGACATCGCGGGCAGCTGCTCGAGCTTGCGCAGCTCATCCAACGCCTTGCGCTCGGCCTGTTCGGTCATCCCCGCCGCCAAAATCCGCTCGCGCACGCGTTTGAGCTCATCCTCTTCGGATTCGCCGAGCTCCTTTTTCAGGATTTTGACCTGCTCGCTGATGTAGTAGTCGCGGTGCGATTTGTCCAGCTGTTTTTTGACTTTTTCGCGCAGCTCCTGCTTCAGCCCTTCCAGCTGCAGCTCGCGGTCGATCACCTTCACGACCTTCTCTGCGAGCTTGACCGTGTTCAAGGTTTCGAGCATGTCCTGGCGCTCTTCCTTGGGCAGGTCGAGAAAATAGCCGACGATCACGCACAGCATTTGATCGACGCTTTCAAGCTGGGAGATGTCCTTGACGGCGATGTTGCTGATTTCCTCGTTGGCTTTGGCGTAGTCTTTGAACTCGCGGTTCACCACGCTGCGCAGCGCGTCGGATTGGGCGGGGGTTAAAGGCTCCGGCTCCAAAGGCTCGACCGTGACTTTGTCGGCCGCGTTGCCGCGCCCTTTTTTGAAGGACGCGATTTTGGCCCGCCTAAGGCCTCGAACCATGATTTTGAGCATGCCGGAGGACAGCTCCGTCACCTGCAGCACGTCGCAAATGACGCCGACTTGGTACAGATCCTTTTGCGTCGGGACTTCGACCGCGTCGTCTTTTTGGGCCGTCAAAAAAAGCAGCTCGGGGCCCGAGCCCAAAAACACGTCCTTGACGGCGCTTTTGGATTTCTCTCGCCCGACCAATGGCGAATAGATCGCGTGCGGCAGCGGCACCTCGTGCTTGAGCGGCAGAAGATGCATGGTGAGCTTGGGATCCTCGGCCGCGGTTTTGCCCGCGGCGTCGGATGGGGCGCCCCCCGCGTTCTTGGCGCCCTCGGCGTTTTGGGCGTCGGCGGGAGGCGTGAGCTTTTTGCGTGCCATTGAAAAAAACCTTTTTCGGGCCGGGAAAGCCTCCCGGCAAGCTCGCCCGGGCGCAGCCGCCTCGGGCGAAATTCGATTCGATTGCAAGGCCTGCGCCTCGCAAAACCTGACCGCCCGAAGCTTGGGGCGGTCTGTTAAAGCGGTCTGGTCTGTTGAAGCGGTCTGTTGAAATGGCTTGGCGCGAGAAATGCCGTCGAAAGGCGCGCGAACTCGCGTTTTGCGTCAAGCGATTGCGTCGACCCACCTGTCCATGCGCGCGAAAAACGCCTCGCAGGCCGCCAAAGACTGGCTTTTGATCGTCTCGGATGAGCGCTCGGGAAGATCGGCGGGGTCGGGCCCGATCACGATCGCCAAATGGGCGAAGGGGATGCCCAGCTCCATGAACAGCGAGGGCTCTTGCGCCGTGGACATGGCGTAGGCGGCGACTCCGTGGCCGACCATCCTGGCCGCTTCGGCGCCGGTGGGGTGGCGCGAGCCGTCCAAGCTGCCCAAAACGCCCTCGCTTGCGAACGGGCAGGGCAGCCGGGCCGCCTTGGCCACGCGCGCGACCGATTCGCGGGCGTCGGGCGAATACAAAACGGAGCGGGTGGGGCAATGGAACGGGGTTTGCTCGATCCGGGCGAAGGTTCTGCCCTCTCCCGGCCCGTAATCGATCAAATCGTCCGGGCACAGCAGCGACAGCGGCGGCGTGCCGTCGAGCAAGGCGTAGGCCACCGTCAAAGAAAGAACGGCGCCGGCGCCCAATTCCTTCAAAGCCACGGCGTTGGCCTTGAAATTGACTTTGGATGGGATGCGGGGCGCCTTGGTGCCGTGGCGGCGCAAGAACAAAGTCTCCACGCCCCCGATTCGGCCCAAGGCGATGGGCGCCTCGGGCAAACCGTAGGGCGTGCGCTCCATAAGCCGGCGTTCCCTTTTGAACCCCGGCAGCTCTTCCAGCTCCCCGCCCGCGATGATCGCCAGCATCCCTGTTTCGCTCCTTGACCGAGCCGATCGGCCGGCCCGTTTTGCCCCTGTTTTGGCCATTGCCCTTGCCGCTTGCGCCATTCGATGCGCCGAGCCGGGCCCGGCGCCCTGGCCGGGCGCGCAGCGGCCGCGCTGAGCCGCGAGGGGCGATTGTACCCGAACGAAGCCAAGGCCGCCGCAAAACAAGCGCCTGCGCTCCGCCCTGTTTTTGGGGCTGAGCCCCAAATCAGCTTAGATGGGGTTTGATGGGCAAAACAAAAGCCCGCGTTGCTTGGGCGCGCTTGCGGGCATCCTTGCGGCGGAAAAAAAAATCGGTCGGGCGGCGGCTTAACCCGCGCGCACCGGGCCGGCCGTCCCAACCCGCATAGCCCGCGCCGTCGGCGGTTCGCAAGCTCTTAGGCAATGTTGGGCGCGGGTTGTCGGGGGG
>CAJPTP010000129.1 GCA_905373555.1 uncultured Francisella sp.
GGAAAGCCGCCAAAATGAATTAGCAAACACACCCTATGAGTTGATGGACATCGCCTACGACGGATCGCGCAATCGAGATTTTGAAATCATGACGATGGATTTGCTCACGAACATTTATGGTTTCGACGGCAAACTGCTCGGAGGCGGCAGCAAACCCGACGGCATCGTATTCACGGATCAATTCGGCATCATTGTGGACACCAAGGCCTATGGGAATGGCTATTCGAAAAATCTTCGTCAAGAAGACGAAATGGTCAGATATGTCGAAGACAATCTGCTTAGAGATGACGAACGCAACAAAACAGAATGGTGGAAGGGCTTCAACAAAAAAACCATCAATCGATTCTATTTCATGTGGATTTCAAGTTACTTTTCCGGCCAGTTTGCGGATCAATTGAAAAGCGCCTCGCATCGAACGCAGACCCAAGGCGCAGCTTTAAATGTCGAACAATTGTTGATCGGGGCAGATTTAGCCCGGCGGGGAAAATTGAAACCTGATGCTGTCGAACGACAGATTTCAAACAAAGAAATCAATTGGAAAACTGGAGATTAAAGTTGTTGGTAGCCAAAACCGAAGTCAAGGCCGTTCGCATTCGTCTGCAACCCTTTACTTGCATCCCAAGCCATCCTACAATCCGACAAGGATGAAAAGGGATGTGAAACTATGCGCTTTATCGGCTCCAAAAACAATTTGCTTGAGGAAATCGCCAAGCTTCTGGACAAGCATCTCGACGGAAACGAGCAAACCTTCGTGGATCTGTTCGCGGGCACAAACGCGGTGGGCAATTTCTTCAAAGACCGATTCACAATCGTTTGCAACGACATTTTGTACTTCAGCCACGCCAAAGGGAAAGCCGTCATCGAAAACAACGGGCCGCTTCCCTTTGCCGGCCTGGCGAGGATCGGCGTCTCTTCGCCTTTGGATTATTTGCGCTCTGAGGCCGAAAACTACGTCGCGTCAGGGCGCGTGGGCTATTGCGAGCGCAACTATTCCCCAACGGGCGGCGCTATGTATTTGAGCGTCGGCAACGCCAAACGCATCGACTGCATCCGCGATCAAATCGACGCGTGGAAGCAAGCGGGCCAATTGACGGAGTTGGAATACTTTTACTTGGTGACCTGCCTGATCGAGGCGATCCCGAGCGTGAGCAACACCACGGGAACGTACGGGGCATATCTCAAAAGCTGGGACAAGCGGGCGCTCAAGACCTTGGAACTCGAAGCGCCGGTCGTCAAAAACAACGGGCGGCCGAACAAAAGCTACAACCTCGACGCTTGCGATCTGATCAAAAAACTGAAGGCGGACGTCGTCTACATCGACACGCCCTACAACGCCCGCCAATACGCCCCCAATTACCACCTGCTGGAAAACATCGCCCGCAACGACAAGCCGGTTTTGCGCGGAAAAACCAGAATGTTCGATTGGGGCCGTTTGAAAAGCGATTTTTCGGCGAAAACGAAAGCCGTCGCGGCGATGGAGCGACTGCTGCAAAACGTGAGTGCCAAACACGTCGTGCTGAGTTACAGCAACGAAGGCGTCATCCCCGAAAGCGAGCTGATCCGCATCGTCAAAGAACACGCCGCGCCCGGCGTTTTCGAGCTCGAACGCATCCCCTACAGAAAATACAAGTCAAAAGTCGTTTCGCCATCCGACGAGCTGTACGAAATGCTGTTTTATTTCAGCAAAGACGCCAACCGCGCCGCCGCTCCGACGCCCGAAGCGGGAAAAGCGGAAAGGCGCGCCGCCAAGACAAAAATCTCGGCCGATTGCGGCGGCGCCCCGGTTCAAACCGCCCCGATCTGGATTTGCGGCCAAGACAAGTACATCAAAAGCCCGGTCAATTACATCGGCGGAAAATATCGGCTGCTGAAACAAATCATTCCTTTGTTTCCCCAACGCATCGACACATTCGTCGATCTGTTCAGCGGCGGCGCCAACGTCGGCATCAACGCGCAAGCCAAGCGTTACGTTTTCAACGACATGAACTCCAAGATCAACGGCATGTTTCGTTGTTTTGCGCAAAGCGCCCCCCAACGTCTGGTCGCGTCAATCCGTTCCGAGATCGAGAAATGGGGCCTAAGCAAAACCAACGAACAGGCTTACCTGCGGTTTCGAGACCATTACAACGCCCATCCGGATCCTTTGCTGCTCTACGTTCTGGCCGCGTTCAGCTACAACTACCAGTTTCGTTTCAACAACGACCTGAAATTCAACAACCCGTTTGGCAGAAACCGCAGCTGCTTCAGCAAAAACATGGAAAGCAACCTGATCCAATTCGTCAATCGGCTGCGCGCGATCGACGCCCAATTCACCGATCTGTATTTCGACGAGTTCGATTACGCGAGCCTCACCCCCAACGATTTCGTCTATCTCGATCCGCCGTATCTGATCACGACCGGCAGCTACAACGACGGCAACCGCGGCTTCAAGGATTGGGGGGAAAAAGAGGAGCGGAAAATGCTCGAGATCCTCGATGATCTCAGCCGACGGGGCATCCGCTATGCGCTAAGCAACGTGATCGAGCACAAAGGCAAATCGAACGACATTTTGAAAGCGTTCATCAAACGCAACGCCGTGCGCGCGCATTTTCTGGATTTCAACTACGACAACGCCTCGCACAACTCCAAGGCGCGCGGCAGCGTCGAAGTCTTGGTCACCAACTACTGACGGTTTTTTTTGGGGAAAGTATGCGAGAAGTGTTGATATCAAAAAACACTATGAAATCGTGAAACAACAGCTTCTCCGGCTGTCGTATTGCTCAAGCTCGAAGAAAAGCAATCCAGACCTTCAATAGTCGCTTGAGAGCTTTTCTTTTTATTTTTCAAAACGGCGCAAACAACTCCGACAGGAGAGGGCGTCAACACTTCCCGCATATTTTCTCGACGGTTTTTTTGACGGCGTTTTATGCGAGCGTCCTTGCTCCCCTTCGACTCAATCCCTTCGACTCAATTGAAAGCGCGCGACACACGATGAGCCTTTGCGAAACCGAAACCGCCATGGGGGATCAGAACGGGGCGGCCGAGCCTGCGCGATGGCGCGTCGAGGAAATTCAAAACACGCTGTTCGAGGGGGATTGCATCAAGACGATGCGGCGTTTTCCGGATCGCTGCATCGACATGGTTCTGTGCGACCTGCCTTACGGAACGACCGAAAACAAGTGGGACTGCGCGATCGATTTGGATGCGCTGTGGCGGGAATACCGCAGAATCGTCAAACCCGAGGGCGCGATCGTTCTCACGGCCCAGGGCGTCTTCACCGCGAGGCTGATCGTTTCCAATGAGGAAGATTTCAAATACAAGCTGGTGTGGGAAAAATCGAAGCCGACCAATTTCCTCAACGCGAAAAAACAGCCCTTGCGCAAGCACGAGGACATTTGCGTCTTTTACAGAAAACAGCCGTCCTACCACCCCCAAATGCGGGAGGGGAAGCCTTACAACAAAGGCGTGCGCAAAAACCAATTGACGGGCAGTTACGGCGACTTCAAGCCCAAGCTCGTCAAAAGCGACGGCATGCGCTACCCCTCGGATGTGATTTACTTCAAAACCGCAGAAAGCGAAGGCCGGGTCTCGCACCCGACCCAAAAGCCCGTCGAGTTGGGCCGATACTTGATCAGGACGTACTCCAACGAAAACGACCTGATCTTGGACAACGCGTTTGGAAGCGGCAGCTTTCTGGTGGCTGCGGCGATGGAAAACAGAAGATTTTGCGGAATTGAGAAGAACCAAGACGTCGCGTTGTTCAAAAAAGACCGGATCGATTGCATTGAATTGGCCTCAAAGCGCCTGGCCCAAGCCGGAGCCGAGTTCACGGCGCAAAGACGGCCCGGATTCGGCTTCGCCGCAACGAAAGGCGGGGGCCTTTGACGCCTCGGCTCAACCCGCGGCGACGGCGACGGCCCCAATCAGCCCAATCATCCCTGCCGTTGCGCCGCCTCCAGCAGCATGGCGACGGCGAACCGGGCCGCCGCCTCGCGCACGGCGTCGCGATCGCCCGGAAAGACTTTCTTTTTCGCAAAAACGCCCCGGTGGGTTCCCGCGGCGAACCAAACCGTCCCCACGGGTTTGCCGGGGGAGCCGCCCGAGGGGCCCGCGACGCCCGTGACGCTCACCGCGACGTCGGCTTTCGCCATGCCCATCACGCCCCAACACATCGCGATCGCGGTTTGCTCGCTCACGGCGCCGTATTGGCTCAATATGTCTTGGCCGACGGCCAAGAGCCTCGCCTTGGCCTCGTTGCTGTAAACGCTGATCCCCATGTCGAACCAAGCCGAGCTGCCGGGAAGCCGGGTGAGCTTGGCCGAGACCATCCCCGCCGTGCACGATTCGGCGGCCGTCGCCTTCCAATTTCGCTTCAGCAGGATTTGCGCCAAGCTTTCGAGCTGCTTTTGCGCCTCTTCGTCGCCG
>CAJPTP010000130.1 GCA_905373555.1 uncultured Francisella sp.
GGCGCGGCGGAGCCGTCCGAAGCCTCGCTCTCCTCGGCTTCGCGCGCGGCCACGACATCCGCGTAGCAGGACGCGAAGACGTTCATGTCCAGCTGCAAGGGCAGCTTGCGCTTGATTTGTTTGGCGTAGGCGGCCAATTGCTCGGGGGTCGAGAAAGGCTCGCTCAGCGCCAAAGCCAGCGCCTTGTCGTTGTCCGTGCTCGCCTTGAAGGAGCAGTAAAAGCAATCTTGCTCGAGGGAATTCTTTTTCGCTCCGCACTTGGGGCAGATGCACGCCGCCACGTCATGCCTTTCCGGCGCAGGCGCGCCAATTCGGCGCCTTAAGCGCGCGCCATGCCCGCCCAAGGGCGCCCCCGGGCAAATTCCGGGCGATCCGGGGCCGGGCCCGTCGGGGCGAATCCAAAAGCGGCGCGATCGATCCCAAAATCCGCCGATCGCGCCGCCGCTTCGATGCTGTCTTTATCCTGTCTGTCTTGTCTGTCCCGCTTTCAACCCCAAGCGCCGTCGCGCCCGCGCCCGCGCCATCCCGCGGGCGGGCGATCGCCTTCAAGAATCCGCGCCGCCGCTGACGATGTTGGCCGATTCGGCGAAATCGTCCTGGTCGGTTTGCGTGACGCGCAGCTTGCGCAGTTTGGCCACGATCGCGCCAAGCGCCGCGTCGTCGCCCGCTTTCAAAGCGCGCGCGCCTTGGCTGCGCAGGGACTCGAAGACCTCCTTGTCCGGGTAGGATCCCGGCTTGGAGATCAGGATTTTGAAATATTTCGCGATCCATTCGGGCTGGCTCATCAAAATGTCGATCGTGATGGCCTTGATCCCGTCGGTCAGCGTCTTCATTTCGCCGCTGTCCTTGTCGCGCACGTTGTCGGCGCGCCGGGCCAGCGACTCCACCGCGGCCGCCTGCTCGGGCCCCGCGTTGGCCTTGGCGTGGTCGTTGTACAGCTTCATGGCCGCCGTGAACTTGGCCCAGCGGATTTGGTTGATCCGCTCGCGCCTGGCGCTGGCGATGAGCTTTTTGGCGTCTTGGGTCAGATCCATCGCCTTTTTGACGACCTCCGCCTCATCCGAGGCTTTGATCTGGCTTTCCGCCTTTTCCAGCTTGTCTTTGGCGCGATCCAGCTTGGAGTCTTTGAAGATCCGCTCCGAGCGCTCGATGCGCCCCCATGCGTCGGCGATCTCCGTCCGCGCCATGTCCTTGGCCGCCGCGTAATCGATCTGCGCCTCGGCGCGCGAGTAAAAGCCGTTGCCGCTGTGGAAGGTTTGTCCCGCCGCCTCGCAGCGCACCTTGAAGGAGATCGCGCCCGATTCGGCGACCTCGTAGTCGCACTGCAGCGCGTCGCCCGCGCGGATCTCGGCTTCGGGGTCGGACAGATCCGAGCCCTTGATCTCGAACATGCCGATGAAACGGTTGTCGCTGGGCGGCTCGACAAAATCGCCCTCCCACAGCTTGAATTTGATCGAATCCGCCGAGCCCTTCTTCAGGCCGATCTCGGGCAGGAAGGTCTTGGAGCCCGTCTTGGGCAGCGCCTCCCCCGCCATGACCAGAAAATCGACTTTGGTGAGGCCGGTGTTGGGGTTTTTGACTTCGACCCCGATGGAGCTGGCGGCGGGGATGGCGTAAATGACGGCGGGCGCGCGCACGATGCTCACGATGCAGTCGCCCACATCCAACGGCGAGCCGTCGGATGCGAAGGCGCGGGCGGCGAAAACGTTGGGGCCCTCGACGTCCAGCGGCGCCTCGACCGTGGCTTCGTCCTTCAGCGGCAGGCGCCCGGACGTCCAGCCCGTGTCGAGGCTGTCGATTTGAAACTCGGCGCCTTCCGCTCGGGGCGCCTTGGGGTCGATCTTGGCCATGATCATGGCCTTTGGCGCCGCGACGCGCGAGCGGTAGCTTAAGGTCAAGGGGAAGGCGCCCGAGGACGCGGCCGAGGCGATCACGCTCTTGCGGCGGCTGCCTTTGGATTTCCAGTCGATGGACTCGGCGAAAATCGCCGCCCCCTCGCACACCGCCGTCATGGGGTTGGCGTCGGCGGCGGGCCGGATTTTGAGCCGGCCGCTCACGGCGTCGCGCAACGGCTTGTATTGGGTGGGGCCTCCGATGAACACGATGCGGTCGATTTGCTCGGCTTTCAGGCCGCAGCGGGCCAAAGCGGCGCCGGCCGCCTCGACGATCTCGTCGACGCTGGGGGCGATGATCTTGTTCAAGGCGGCGCGGTCGATGGGGCAGTCGATGTAGATTTCCTCGCCTTGCGCGTCGCGCAGCCCGATTTCGTCCTCGCTAAGGCTGATCACGGCCGATTCGGATGAGGACAGGTCGATCTTGGCCCGCTCGCACGCCCACTCGACCATGCGCATCAAAGGCCGCCATTGGGGGGCGTTGGCGAAGTCTTCGGGCAGGTCGAAGTGGCTTTTCAGCCAAGGCGCCGCGACGTCGCGCGCCATGGCCAGGTCGTAGTCGGCGCCGCCGAGCATTTCCACCCCGCCGTGGGACAGGAGGCTCACCTTGCCGCCGGAATTTTGCGCGATGGCCACATCCAATGTGCCGCCGCCCAGATCCAGCACCATGAACACGCCGTCGGCGGCGTTGCGCCGCATGATCGACATCACCGCGGCCACGGGCTCTTGCAGCAGCGCGGCTTCGGGCAGGCCCGCGAGCTTCGCTGCGGCCAAGGTCGCGTTGCGCTGCATTTGGTTGAAGGCGGCGGGGATGGTGATCACCGCCCCCTCCACCCCCGATTGCCGAATGTCCTCGGGGATATAGCCAAAGCACAGCTTGATGATTTCCGCCGAGCATTCCTCGGGCGTGAGCTCCTGGCCCGTGGAGGCGATCTTGACGACGGTGCCCGAGCCCATCATGCGCTTGAATTTCAGCGCCGCGTTCTTGGGGTTTTTGGCCGCCGAGTCGTAGGCTCTTTTGCCCAAGAATTTGTTGCCGCGCCGGTCGAAGTAAATCGCGGAGGGGGTGACGTCGTTTTGCTCGGGGCTTTTGTGCAGCCTCACCATTTTGCCGTCGTAGGAGCAAATGGCGCTGTTGGTGGTTCCAAGGTCGATGCCGATATGATTCATCGCGCTGTTTCCATGTTAAAGACTGCAAAGGCGGCGCCTGGTTCAGCTTGCCCGCCTCGGGCGCCGACGAAAGCGCCTCGCGCCTTGTCCGATTGGTTCAATCTCGCTTGGTCGCAATGCTCCGGCTTGCGCCGGCAGCGGCGGCGCGGCGAAGCGCTCCGCCCGCCCGCGTCGCCAAGGGCGATCCGCGGTCAGGCGGGCGTTTTTCCGCTTCTTGCGCCGCAACGGACGATTGTACGAGCGCGTCTCGACACTCGGCGTCGAACCGCTCGAAAATCGTTTCGGGGCCGCAAGCCGGTTTCAGTCTCCGTCGCCGTCGTTGCGCGGCGGCTCCGTTTCGGCGCCGTCCTTGGGCTTGACCCGCGCAACCCCTTGCTTGATCAGGCCGTTGGGGCCCATGACGATGGGCTCGATCATCGCCTCGATGACCCAATCGCGCCGCCCGGGGAAGCGATCCATCCCCACGGGCTCGATCGCGACGCCGGCCTCGTAGTCGCGCCCCTCCAAGTCGATCAGGCGCACGCCGAAATCGGCCAAGGAGCGCTTGAGCTTGTTGAGGCAATCCTCGCGCCGGATGCGGCAGCGATCCCGATCCGCCCCCTGCAGCTTGCGTTCGACCCGTTCCAGCAATTTGGCCAAGCGCCAAGCGTCCCCCGCGATTTCCGCGACTTGCGCCCGGGCCGCCTCGATTTCCGGAAAAACGTCGCGCGGCTCGGCTTCTGGGCGCGCCGCGAAACCGCTCGCCGAGTGCTCGGCTTCGGATTGAGCCTGCGCGCCGGCGCCTTGGCCTGCGTCTGCGCTTGGAATCGGGGCGCTTTCCTCGCCGCCGTTTTGCGTCCCGGCAAAGCCCGCAAGCTCGCGCTCTTGCCGCGGCTGATCCGGCGACGCCCTCCCCTCGTCTTGGCTTAAGGCCCGGGATTCGCGCGCGGCGCCCTTTTCTTTCGCCCCGTCCGGTTTCGCGCCCGCAGCGCCTTGGCTTGCCCCTTGGGAGCCGCCGCGGGCTTCGCCGGACTCAAAGCCAACGGCGCTTGGGGTCTCCCGCGCCCCCTTGGGCTCGCCGTCGACGGGTTTCGCGGGGGATGGATGCGCGCGCTTGGCGCCCATGGCCTCCCGCCCGGAGCCGGGCAAATCGGCGGGAATGTCTTTCGGGCTTGCGCTTTCTCGCCGGCCGGGCGGCTCATCGCCGTCGCCGGGCGCGGCGCTTTGCGCCGCTTGGGGTTCGGTTTGCGCCGAGGATTCCTGGTTTGGGGCGTTGGCTTCGGGCGCGTGTTGGCATAGTAGGCACCACGAAGGTCTAG
>CAJPTP010000131.1 GCA_905373555.1 uncultured Francisella sp.
GGGAAAAAGTGGATCGGAGGCGTGGCGTGCCGCTGCGGGGCCCGGGCGCGCCGGGCGCGCTCAAAAATCCTCGCCGTCGTTTTCCCGGTCGATGACCCACTGCTCAGAGAGGTAGTATTCCGTCGCCTTGACGCAATCGTCCGGCCCAAAGCCCCGCCCTTGCAAAAAGCGCAGCATCTTGGAGCGCTCCTTGCCCGTCGCGCCCGCGCGGTTGGGAAATTTGCGCGCGAGCAGCGCCGCCGCGCGGCGCCGCTCGTCGCCCCCCTCAAGCGCGCCCTTGGCCAAGCTCGCGTCGACGCCTTTGCTGCGCAAGCCCGCGATCAGGCGCAGCCGGCCTTGCGCGGCTTGGTTGCGGCGGATGTACTCTTCGGCGTAAACGCGGTCGTCGAGGTAGCGCCAAGCGCGCAGATCCGCGACGATCGAGTCGATCCAGCCCGCTTCGTCCGCCGTCAAGTCGAATCCGGGCTCTTGCCCCCAATCCTCGCCGTCGCGTTCCCGGGATCGGCTTGCCTTGGCGCGTTCTTTGCGCAGCCTCATTTCCAGCTTGCGGCGCAAATCCCGCTCGCTTTGCATGCTCAGATTCAGAGTCTTCAAGGCGTAAGCCATGAGCTCGTCGCGGCCGAAGGGCGCCGAATCCGTTTTTTTGCGGGCCAGGCGCCCCAGCCTGTCGAAAAGATCGGCGTCGCTCGCCGACAAAGACGTTCGGCCGGTTTCGGCGCCTTGGCCGCCGCTGTTGTCTTGGGCGTTCGTTTTGCTTCTCGCTTTCGGTCAATGCGCCCGGTTGAATTCGGGCCACGCGATCCTGCGGTTCGCTCTTCCTTGGGTCAGCGATCCGCCGCGCGCCGGTTTGCGGCGGATTCGGCCGATCCCGGGGGATCGCCGAATCAGTCGGACGATCGATTCCGTCGGTCGGTTCGGCTCAACCGAATCGGTTCAATCGAGCCTGTTGCCTCAACCGGCTCTCCCGAATCGGCCCGGCGCGCCGATGGCGGGGTCAAACCCTGGGGTCCGTGTCGGAATCCGGGCCGTCGGATGCCTCGAACATCGCCTGCAGCTGCGCGAAGTCTTGCGCCTCCAGGTCGGCTTGGGCGCCGGTTTTGAGCAGAATGCTGCGGGCGGTTTCGTAGCCGTGGCCGACGTGGGCGGCAAAGCAGCCCGCGTTGTTGGCGCACAGCGTGTCGTTGCGCGAATCGCCCACCAGCATGATTTCCTCGGCCTTGAGGTTGAACTCTTTTTCCACCGCTTCGATGGGGTCGGGCGCGGGCTTTTTGTTGGCGCAGGAATCTCCGCCCAGAACCAATTTGAAATAGTCCAACAGCCCGGTGCCCTTGAGCACCTCGATCGCGAAGCGCTCGTTCTTGTTCGACGCCACCGCCAAGGTGTAGGAGCGCCGAACAAGGCAGTTCAGCAGGCTTTCGGTTCCCGGGAAGGCGACGGTGCGCGCGACCAGGCGCTTGGCGTACTCTTCCTTGAACGTTTCGAGGGCCGTTTCGACGCCCTTCTCGCCCAGCCTCTTGTCCGAACCGTCGGCGGCCAAGGCGCGGCGCGCGAACATCGCCATGCCGTCGCCCATGAACGGCGCCATTGCCGCCTCGTCAAGCGGCTCGAGGTTGAAACTCGCGCGCATCGCGTTGGCCGAGTCGGCCAGATCGGGCAGCGAATCGACCAAGGTGCCGTCCAGGTCGAACACGACGGCCTTGATGCGCTTGGGGATTTTGGGCGCTTGGGGGCGCCGCTCGATGGGGTTTTGTTGCATGTTTCGGCCTTCGGCGCCGCAAGGCGCAAAAAAAAGCGAACCAAAAGGGGAGCAAAAGCAAAGAAAAGCAAAAAAAAAACAAAGAAATCAAAGCGGAACAAACGAGATCAAAGCGGAACAAACGAGATCAAAGCGGAACAAACGAGATCAAAGCGGGCGGCGCCCGTCGGCAAAGGGCATGACGGGCAAATCATTTGCCGCTTTCTCGCTCAACCCCATCAGCGCGATCCGCTTGGGATCCGGGCGTGAGATGGCCGCTTGCGTTCGCGCCGGGCGATCGGCGCGGCGGGCTTGGCCTTTCGCTCGCTTCGAATGAGGGCGGGCGTTCGTCGGGTTCCGGCCCCGACAGCGCCCGCAGCCGCCCGGGTTGCATGCGGCAATCCGGGCCAATTTGCCCAAGATTGGCCGGCTTGCGGCCGCCGGGCCCAAGAGCCGCGGGGGATTTAGGGCAGGGCGCGCTCGGCGCTCGCCAAGGCCGCCCGGAAGCGTCCGAAAACCTCGACGTAGGGGCCGCGATGATCGGCTTCGTCGGCTTGGCCTAGGATCGCCGAGCCCGCGACCAAAACGGTCGCCCCCGCCTCGACGCAGGCGGCGCAGTTGCTTTCGTTCACGCCGCCGTCGACTTCGAGCTCGATGCGCAGCGGCTCCATGCCCATTTCGGCGCGCCGCTTGTTGCGCTCCTCGATGGCCGCTTTGCAGGCGCGCAGCTTCTCCAGCGAGCGCGGGATGAATTTTTGGCCGCCGAAGCCCGGATTGACCGACATGACCATGATGCAGTCCAAATCGTCCAAGGACTCGGTCGCGAAGCCGATCGGGGTGCCCGGGTTCAGCGCCAAGCCCCTTTTGACGCCCAAGGAGGCGCACAGCGCCAAGCTGCGGTTGATGTGGGCCGTCGCCTCGGGGTGAAAGGTGATGACGTCCGCGCCCGCCTCGGCGAAGCTCTTGATGAGCGCATCAACGGGCGAGGCCATGATGTGCGCGTCGATGGGCGCGCCCTCCGCGTAAGGCTTGAGCGCCTTCAACACCATCGGGCCGATGCTGAGGTTCGGCACATAGTGGTTGTCCATGCAGTCGAAATGGATGTAGTCCGCCCCGGCTTTGGCCAAATTGCGCACCTCTTCGCCCAAGCGGGCGAAATCGGCCGACAGGATGCTGGGCGCCAATTTCGTTCTCATTGTCGTTTCTCGCTTCAATGTTCGTCTTCGCCGTCGGGGTTCGCGCCGGCGCGGCCTGCGCCTTGGCCCGGCCCTTTGCCCTGCGCCTTGCGATGGCAAAGATCATCGCCCCGCTCTTCGCCGTCGGCGCCGACGGCTAATCGGCCTTCGCGTTGGGGGGGCGCGGCCGAGGACAGCCCAAGCGGGCGTGCGGCCGCGCGCTTGGCGTCGGCGTCGGTTTCGGCTTCGGCCGCGAAAACGGGGGCGGGAACGGCGCCCGCCCGCTCGATCGTCGCGCCGGCCGCTTCGGCGAAGTCGGCGGCGAAGCCGGCCGAGCCCGGGGGCTTTTTCCGAGCGCGGGGGTGGTGCGCGGCGTATTCGCCCAACAGCTCGCCAAAGTCCAAGGCGGTGTAGATTTGCGTGGTGGAGATGCGGCTGTGGCCCAGCAGCTCTTGCACGGCCCGAATGTCTCCCGTGCGGCGCAGCACGTGCGTCGCGTAGCTGTGGCGCAGGCAATGCGGGCTCACGGGCGTCAAAGCGCCGTTGGCCCGGGCCCACTTTGCGACGATTTGCTCCACCCTGCGCTCGCTCATGCGGCCGCCGCGCTCGCCGACGAACAGCGCCCTTTCGGTCGCGACGGCTTGGCGCAGGGGCAGGTAGGCGCGAATCGCTTGGGCCGCCGCCTCGGTCACGGGCACGCGCCGCTGCTTATTGCCCTTGCCCCAAACGCCGGCCCACAGCTCTTCCAAGTCGACGTCGTCGACGTCCAACCCCACCAGCTCCCCCACCCGCAGGCCCAAACCGTACAGGGTTTCGAACATGGCGCTGTCGCGCGCCGAGCGAAAATCGTTCCCGCTTTGGGCTTGGGCTTGGGCGCCGTCGAGCAGGCGCCCCAGCTCGTTTTCGTTCAGCGCCTTGGGCAGGCGCTTGGGGGCGCGCGGCGCGCGCAGGTCGGTTGCGATGCGCCCGCTTTGCCACCCCTTTTCGGTCAGAAACGCGTCGTAGGAGCGCCAAGCCGACATCTTGCGCGCGATGGATTTGGGATGCAGCCTGCGGCCGCCAAGTCGCTTGACGGCGTACGCCAAGGCCGACTCGCCCACGCCCCCTTGGGCGTCGATCTCGTCGGCGACTTCGCGCAGCATGCCCTCCAGCTCTCTCAAATCCGCCGTATAGGCCTTGATCGTCGCCCCCGATTTTCCCTCTCGGCGCCGGGCGGTGAGAAAAGCCTCGATGTGGGCGAAAAAATCTTGGGTGAGCATGGCATCCTCGCGCGGCGAAATCCGACTCATCTTAGCGCATCGCCCGCCGCGGTTAAGCTTGCGTGGGCTTCGCCTTGATTGGGCCGGCAAAGGGGCGCCGTTGCGCGGCGGTTGCAAGGGAAAAGAAAAGGACGGGGAAAAGGACTGGGAAAAAGGGCAGGAAAAGGGCAGGAAAAGGA
>CAJPTP010000132.1 GCA_905373555.1 uncultured Francisella sp.
CGAACGGGCCCATGTCTTCCAAGAATGGCGCCGAAGCGGCGTCGCGGCGCGCCGTCTTGGCTTTTGGCGCGCGCTCTCGAATTTTGCTAAAATCCGGCTGCGGCGAGGTTCGCCGCTTGGCTTGGCCGCGCGGCTCAAGGGCTTTCCGGCGCCCGATGCGGCTTGATGGGATTGAAGCCCGGATGAAAGAGCGAGCATGTACAAAATGGAATCCGACGCCACCGCCTTTTTGCGGCAGCTTGTCAAGGATCGCCCCGAGCTGCAGGAGCAGCGCCTCAAAAATCGCGGAATTTTGTGGGATGTGAAGTTGGATCGCGAGGCGCTGGACGGGTTCAAAAAAGGGCGCGTTGCGCGCACGCTGTACCCTTACCAGTCGCTTTGATCCCCAAGCGGCCATTGGGGAGGGAAAAACAAAAGGCGAATCGCAAGCGCGGTTGGTCTTTTTTTTGTTTTTACCCGACTTGTTTCGGGGACGCCCGCGTCGTTTGGGCGCCCGGGGATCCCGGGAGCTTCGGGGCTAAGGGGGATCGGGGCTTGTGACGGTCGGGGCTTGGCAAGGAGACCGGGCGAACGCGGCGTTTTGTCTGTCGTTTTTGCCCGGAATGGACAATCGCGCATGGCAACAGACGCAGCGCTTGGACCGCTTCTTGGCGTCGAGCCGGCTCGGCGCCATGGCGATGCCCAACGAATCCGTTCTCGCTTTGGCCCAGTGCGCTTTGTCCATTGGGGCTCGGCGCTATCTCGAGGTCGGCTGTTTTGTGGGCCGAACGGCTTTGGCCATGGCGGCGGCTTTGGGGCCGCGCTGTCGGGCGACCGTTTTGGAAACGCGCTTGGATGCGCTGCGCTTGGCGCAAAGCGCTTGGCGCGACGCGGGGGTGGCCGACCGCATCCGGCCCATCGCGGGCCCTGCGATGGCGACGATCGACGCATGGCTGCGAAGCGGCGCGGCGGATTGTTTCGATGTGATCCTGCTCGACGCCGACAAGGAGCCCGTCGTCGACTATGCGCGCAAATGTTGGCGTCTGTTGGCTCCGGGCGGGGTTTTGGCGGTGGACAACGCTTTGTTGGGCGGCCGAACGGTCGATGCCTATGAGGCGGTTGAAAAGCTCGGGGGGTCTTTCGCTGCGGGTTGGGGTTTTGAAGAAGGTCGATCCAACTCGCCCTTTGCGCCCGCGGCCGTCGAGATGGCCCGATTTTTGCGATGGGCCAAAGCCCGATTCGACGCCGTGAGCGTTCTGCTGCCCGTGGGCGATGGGTTGTGTTTTTGCCGCAAGGGAAAGCCGGCGTAGCTTGGGCGATGGGCGCCCCGCCGTTTGCGCCTGCGCGCGCCGCGTCGCATGGCCTTGGCGATTGGCCGGGTCGAATCAAATTTTGGTTGGCCGCCGGATCGGCGGCTCGGGCGCGAAAGCCGATCTTGCGCGCGGAGGTTGTCGATGGAATCCCTTTCTTTCGGGCGCGACGGGGCGACCCGTTTTGCGCTTCGGCGGATTTGCGCCGCGGCCGTCTGGGCGGTTTTGGCCGCCGCCGCGCCCGCTTGGGCCGATCAGCCCAAGCAGACGCAGCAAAAGCCTCAGCAGACGCAGCAAAAGCCGCAGACTGCGGAGCCCGGCTTGAACGCTTTGTTTTCCGGCGCCGAGGGCGCTTCGGACGCCCAAGGCGCGGGCCACTCCGGCTCGGGGGCGAAGTCTTCCGCGCCTGAAGCGAGCGGCAAGCCGGATTCTTCTTTGGTTGATTTGCGCTTTGCCTTGGAAGTTGAGATCGCGCAGCGGGTGGGATTGCAAAGAGATCTTCGCCGGGCGCGCTCGGCCTTCGCGGATTTGGCGGCTTCCAAACAGTTGAACGACGCGGGCCGTGCGGAGGCGCAACGCCGCTTGGCCGCTTGGGACGCCTCGCTTTCCTCGGACGGCAAAAAGGCGGTTCGGGCCGAAAGCGCGGCCTTTAAGCGTCACGCCACGCCCGTCGCCGATTATTTGGTTAAGGCCCAATCCTTGGCGGACAAGGGGCAAAGCGGCAAGGCGCTGGAACTGTTGAAGTCCAATCGGGCTTTTGACGCCGGCGTCGGCTCCGACGCCGAGCAGGCCATGGCGCTGTGGCTGGGGGCGTCTTCCGCCTCGAAGCTCAATCAATGCGAGTACGCGCAGCAGCTGGTCGAAGTTTTCATGCGCCGTTTCCAGGACAACTACTACCTTCCGGGCATGTGGTCGCTCAAGGCCGCTTGCCAGCGCAAGTTGAGACAGTTTGACGCGGCCAAGGAAACGGCGAAAGCGCTGATCGACGAATACCCATGCTCGCCCGAGGCCGACGAAGCTCGCCTATTGCTTGACGAGATGCGCTAGACGTCGTGGCGTCGTGCCTTTGGTGAGAGAAAGGGCGCGGCTGCGGGGCTGACGCGGCCGCCCCGATCCGTCGTTTCGGCAAGGCTTTGCCCGCTTTTTCCGGCCCCGCTTTTTGGGGATGGCGCGTTGCCCCAACGGGCGCCCGCCGCAATCGGCCGGTCGCGCTTGAGCGGTTTGCGCGGCGCGCTCGGCGCGCGCGTTTTTGAGGCCGCGCGCTGAGCGTCGCGGCTTTTCGTTGTTGATTCTTTTATATGCATGCGGGGTGTTAAAATGGCCGAGGGCCAAGACGGCAATGCCTCACGGCGCCTTGTCGGCGTCGTGATGGGCTCCGACAGCGATTGGGAGGTGATGGGCAACGCCGCGCGCGTTTTGCGCGATTTGGGCGTCGAATGCGAGACTTTGGTGGTCTCCGCCCATCGCATGCCCGATGAAATGTTTCGTTACGCGGAAACGGCCCGCAGCCGCGGTGTGAGCTTCATCATCGCGGGCGCGGGCGGGGCGGCCCACCTGCCCGGCATGCTGGCCGCCAAGACTGCGGTGCCCGTGTTGGGCGTGCCTGTGCCGAGCAAGTATCTGCGCGGCTTTGACTCATTGCTTTCGATTGTGCAGATGCCCAAGGGCATCCCCGTGGCGACGTTCGCCATCGGCGAATCGGGCGCCGCGAACGCCGCTTTGTTCGCGGCCCAATGCTTGGCCTTGGACGATCCGCGGCTGCGCGGTCGGCTGGAGGCGCTCCGCGCTGAGCAGACGCGCTCCGCCGCGTCGAAAAGGGTTTCTTTGTAGGATCGATTGTGTCGCCGTTTGGCGGCGCGGCCTGAAGCGCCCTTGCCGGGCGCCTCGCGCCTGAAGGCGCGATCGAGGCCGGCCGCCCGGCGTGGTGGCTTCGACGCGCCCGGCGCGGCCGAACGCCCGCATTGCCCGCGACTGCGCCCGCAGGTTTCGCGCTTTGGAAGGATCGTAAGCATGAGCGGCGAAGAAAAAAAAGACGGCTCCCAAAAAGATCAGCCCAAGTTTGTGTTGAATGACATGCCGGCGTCCAACATGGTCGTCTCGATCGAGACCGTCGACGCCGACTTGAGCCCCGAGGAGATGATCAAGCAGGCCGAGGCCGAATTGGAAGCCCAGCGCGCCGCCGCCGCAAGGCAGCAGCAAATGCAGCAGCAGATGTACATGCAGCAGTATCAGCAGGGCTATCCGCAACAAGGCTATGGGCAGCCTTACCAGCAGGCCCCTTATCCCCAAGCCGCCTCTCAGCAGGCGCCAAGCGGGCAGCCCATGGGCGCCCCGCAAATGATGCAGCCCGCCGCCGGCGGATGGTATGGGGCGCCGCAGCCCGGCCAAGCCCCGGGCTACCCGGGGCAGCCCGCTCGGCCCCAGCCCGCAATGCAGCAGGCGCAGCCTCAAGGTTACGGTCAGCCGCAATACGCACAAACCCCGGGCTACCCGGGGCAGCCCGCTCCCGCCGCGGGCCAGCCTTACGGCTCGCCTCAAGGTTTTCAGGGCGGACAAGCGCAGCCGTCGCCCGCGCCGACCCCGGCCCCGCAGCCTCGGCAGCCCGCCGCGCCGCAGCCCGCCGCCCAAGTTCAGCCGCAACAGCCGGCGGCGACCCCGCAGCCGCAGTTTTTGGATGCGCACGCCTATGCGCAGCAACAGCAGCTGCAGTATCAGCAACAATATCAGCAGCAATACCAGCAAACGGCCCAGCAGCAGGCTCCGAGGCAACAGCAGCCGCAAGCCCAGCCCCAGGTTCAGGTTCAGCCGCAGCCGCAAGTTCAGCCTCAGCCCGCTGCGGCCCAGCAGCCGCAAAGCATCGCCCAAGCTTTGTCGCAAATCAAAGCCCATGCGGCCGCCCAAGCCCAATCGGCGGCGGCGCCCAAGGCGCGCCCCGCCGACCCCGCCCAGGGCATCGGGCGCATCGGCTCCCTGCCGGCGCCCACCCGCCTGCGCGACCTCGCCGACGCCGTCGCCGCCGCCCTGCACGACCCCCGCTTCGCGCCCCTGAGCGCGCGCG
>CAJPTP010000133.1 GCA_905373555.1 uncultured Francisella sp.
GACTCTTTTTTCAGTTTCGGAATCTATAGCGGTCGAATTAGCAAACACACCCTAGTATTTCAACGGCAGATCTGTTTTCTCCATAATCCGCGTTTTGCGAATTTCGGCGTCGGTATCCTTGAGCTTCTTGGTTACGAGGAGGGGTGGAATCGAAAAATCTTCAATCTTATCTTTCAAAACCACGCTGTTGTCGCAGACTTCGATTCGGATCCCAATCGCGTTGAGTCCCTCAATGTCGCGTCGAATCGAATGCGGGTTTTCAAAGCCCTTGTCCGCCATGCGTTTTATAAGAGAACCCAAGGATCTCGTTGCTTTAAGCTCTTTCAGGACATAGGCTCTGCGTGTTCGAATTCTGTCTCGATTCTTTCCCTCGATTGCCAAAAACTCCCAAGTCAAAAATTTTTCCTGCGCTTTGTTTTTTGAGCTTCCTTCCGATTGATTCAATGCGTGTTTGCCTTGAGCGGTGATTGAGTACTCAGAAAATCCGGAGACCAAGCCGGTTGTCGTTTCGACTGTTGTGTTTCTTTTCGAGACGAACCCCACTTTTTCAAGCCATCCGGAAATCATGCGAGCGTATTTGTCGCTGGTGCCCTCTATGTCGCTTTTGATTTTCTTTTGCGTGTCGCGATCGGCGTTGGCGTACCAGTCCTTCATCAAGGAATCGGGGTAGGAGGTAAAGCCTTTCTCGCCCTTAAACCCGAGACGCTCGCCGATATGGTATTTGGTCGCCGGGCCTGTTGAGGAATCCAGTATCTTCAAAACCCTTGTTGCAGGCGGGTAACGGAGCAGCGCCGTTCTGAGGATCTCTGTTTCCTCGTTGGATCCGTCAACGCAACGCGCGTATTCCAATCCCCAAGGAGTGATCGAACAGTCATCGCTTTCTCGGTTGTGTTTGACAAAATTTAACGACAGGGCCCATCTTAAATATCCGTCCGATGTCCAGTTGTCCGTCCATTCTTTCCCCGTTGTCCTGAAATTTTGCGGCAGCAGGGTGATTTGGATCAGTCCGTCTGCAACGGCCTCGCCGCGACAGCGCGCGTTTATCCCATCCGGGCCTTTCGATGTTCCAACCAATTCTTGGTAGGAGAAAACTTCGACGCCTTGATCCAATTTCTTTTTCAGTTTTGATCGCAAATCGTCGAAGGCAATGAGTCGATTGACCAAATCGGTTTTGAGAGAATTGTAGTGGCTCGACTTGTTGTCAAAAATCTGCGTCACTTTTTTGAGTTTTCGGAAATCTGCCGGATTTTGAACCCAACCGTAAGTCCGATTAAACATAGAATTTCCTCTCAATCCGTTGTTGCTTGGCATTCCCTTTTTTTGATTTTCTTCTCTGTCGATGTTGCCTCGACTTTGATGACGCGGCGCTTTTCAGAAATGCTGCGTTTTGAGCCGATGGATTTTGAATTTTTAATGAGACCGCATAGCCGCTGTGGATTGCGCATTGCGGCGTCTCGTTTTCAAGACTCGAATTCCCGCAAGCTTGGCCCGGCTCTCACAGCATTTTTTTCAGCTCGTAGATCAAAGCCAAGGCTTGCTGCGGGGTGAGGCGGTCGGGGTCGGTTTGCTCCAGCGTTTTGATGGCCTCGGGCGTTTCGTCGGCCTCTTGAAGCTGCGCCGCCTCCGCGGCGGCGTCGGAAAAGAGGCTGGCTTGGCCGGGTCGGCCGGCCATTTCTTGACGGATGCGGGCGCGGTGGCTGTTGGCGAGATTCAAGGCGGCCTTGGGCAGGCCCGCGAGTTTGGCGACCGCGAGGCCGAAGCTGTCCGACGCGGGGCCGGGCTTGAGCTCGTGCAAGAACGCCACCGTTCCGCCGCTTTCGTCGGCGGTGAAGTGGAAATTCGCCATGCCCGGGTTGCGCTCGGGCAGCTCCGTGAGCTCGAAGAAATGGGTCGCGAACAAGGCGAAGCACCGGTTGCGCTTGTGCAGGTACTCGGCGCAGGCCAGCGCCAGCGCCAAGCCGTCGACCGTCGAGGTGCCGCGGCCGATCTCGTCGACCAGGCACAGCGACTTGTCCGTCGCGTTGCGCATGATGCTCGCCATCTCGCTCATCTCGACCATGAAGGTCGAGCGGTTGCCCGCCAAGTCGTCGCTCGCTCCGATGCGCGTGAAAATCCGGTCGATCGGTCCGATCAGGGCGCTTTTGGCGGGCACGAAGCTGCCGATGTGGGCCAAAATCGCGATCAGGGCGACTTGGCGCATGTAGGTGGATTTGCCGCCCATGTTGGGGCCGGTGATGACCATGAAGCGCCGCTGCGCGTCGAGGTCCGCGTCGTTGGGCGAAAAGCGCTCGACCATCTCCTCCACGGCGGGGTGCCGGCCGCCCTCGATTTTCAAAACGGGGTAGGGCGCCAAGACGGGCTCGACCCAGCCGCCTTGGCGCGCGGCCAAGGCCATGGCGTTGACCGCGTCGAACTCGGCGGCGGCCTTGGCGATGGCCATGAGCTTGGGCGTTTGCGCGTCGAGGTCGCAGACGATGCGCTCGAAGATTTCCTTTTCCAGCGCCAGCGCCTCGTCTTGGGCGCCCAAAATCTCGTCGGCCAGGCGCGTGAGCTCGGGCGTGGAGTAGCGCTCGGCGTTTTTCAGCGTTTGGCGGCGAACGTACTCTTCGGGGGCCTTTTCTGCGTCGCGCTTGGACAGCTCGATGCAGTAGCCCTGCACCCTGTTGAAGGCGATGCGCAAACTCGCGATCTGCGTTTTTTCCCGCTCGCGCGCCTCGAACTCCGCCAACACTTCCTTGGAGCGGTCGCGCAATCGGCGCGCCTGGTCGAGCCGCTCGTCGAAGCCCGCGTTGATGACCCCGCCGTCTTTGAGCCACACCGACGGTTCGGGGGCGATGGCCGATTCCAAAAACGAGGCGAAGTCCGCCGCCCAAGGCAGGGGGCGAAGGCAATCGCGGACGAAATCCGAATCCAAGCCCTCAAAGCGCTTGAGCCTGCAAAACGCCTTGAGCCCGTCGCGCAGGGCCGACAGGTCGCGCGGCTTGGCGCTGCGCAGGGCGATGCGCGCCGCAATGCGCTCGAAGTCGGCGCAGCCGCGCAGCAGATCCCGTGCCGTCGCGCCGTCCTTGAGCAAAGCGCGCGTTCCGCCGCGCCGGCGCCCGATTTCCAAGACGTCGCGGGTGGGGTCGTTGATCCATTGGGCCAGGCGGCGCGAGCCCATGTTGGTCGCGCAGCGATCCAAGCGCGACAGCAGCGTCGGGCCGTCCTCGCCGTTGAGCGGCCGGGTGAGCTCCAGGTTGCGCCGCGTCGCCGCGTCGAGCTTCACCGAGCTTTCGTCGTTTTCCACGCGCAGCGTTTCGATGTGCTTGGGGGCGCGCTTTTGCGTGCTTTCCAAGTAATTGAGCAGCGCGCCCGCGGTTTGGATCAACAGCTCGTCGCGCTTGCGCTCCAGCCCGAAGGCCAGCAGATCGGCGCTTTCAAAAAACTCCGTGAGCCGCGCGTAGGCGCTGTCGGGGTCGAACTGCCATTCGTTGACGTAGGTGAGTTTGTCGCGCCACTCCTTGGGCAGGTCGAAGCCGCGCGCGTCGTCGACCAAGATTTCGCCGGGCAGCGCGCGGCTCAACTCGTCGGCCAGCTCCTCGCGGCGAATGAGCTTGACCGTGAACTCGCCGCTTTCCAGCGCCGCCGTCGCGAAGCCCGCCATTTTGTCCTTCAGCCGCAGCTTGGCGCAGGCCACCCGCACGGTTTGCTTGTCCGGCATCAGCCCGCTGTCGGTCAGCGTTCCCGGGGTCACCACGCGCGTCACGCGCCGCTCGACCGGGCCTTTGGCGCCGGGGTCGCCGATTTGCTCGCAGATCGCGACGCTCAAGCCCGCTTTGACCACCTTCGCCAAGTACTGATCGACGCTGTGCCACGGCACCCCGCACAGGGGAATCGGCTCGCCGTTGATCTTCCCGCGCTTGGTGAGCGTCACGTCGAGGATCTTGTGCGCCTTGACCGCGTCTTCGAGAAACATCTCGTAGAAATCGCCCATGCGGTAAAACAAGATGGAGTCGGGGTATTCCTTTTTGACGGACAGGTACTGCTCCATCAAGGGGGTCATTCCGTCTGTCTTGGCGTCGCTTTCGGCCATTGCGGATCCTTTCTGCCTTGCGCTTGGGGCAAACCAACCCGACAAAAAAACGGCGCGCGTGGGCCGGGGCCGTTGCGCGCCGATATTTTAAGGTGAAGTCCGCCGCTTCGGCGGCCAACGCTCGGCGGCGCGATTGCCCCCGGGCCCAAGCGCCTGCGCGGCTTGGCGGCTTGCCTTTTGGCCGGAGCGCTATGGGCTGCGGGGCGCGTTGGGCCAGGGCTGCGGCGGGATCGGCGCCGAGGGGGCCGGGCGCGGGGCCGGGT
>CAJPTP010000134.1 GCA_905373555.1 uncultured Francisella sp.
GGCCGCGGCCGCAGGCGCGCGGATGGCCGCGCGGCGGGGGCGGATTGAAAGCTCATGTCGTCCTTTCGTTCGGCTTCGCGCCCTTCATCGGCTCATGGGGCCATCGGGGCGAATTTCCGCCAAGGATTCCAAAAAAGTGCGCAGGTCGCGCTGCAGGGGAACCTCGATGAGCAGGCGCGCCCCCGTGCGCGGATGATCGATCTCGATGCTTTGGGCGTGGAGAAACAGGCGCGGCAGGCCCGCCTGGGCCCAAACCCGATTGTCCTCGTCAAAGCCGTATTTCTCATCGCCCGCGACGGGGCAGCCCGCGAAGCGCATGTGCGCCCGAATTTGGTGGGTGCGGCCCGTCAAAGGCGTCGCCACAAGCAGCGTGCCCTTGGCGCCGTTGGGGCCGCAAAGGTTTTTGATCGGCTCGAACAAGGTCCGCGAGAGGGCGCCCTGCAAATCGGGGCGCGCGTATTTCTGCCCCGCCTTGTCGCGGCAATCCTTCAACGGCGCGTCGATCGCGCCGCGGCGCCGATTCCAAATCCCCGAGCTCAAGGCCAAATATTTTTTGACGGGATGCTTGTCGCGAAACTGCTCGTGCAAGGCGCGCAAGGCGCTGCGCTTCTTGCACATCACCAGCAGCCCCGAGGTCGCCTTGTCCAAGCGGTGGGCCAGCTCCAAGTAACGCAAATCGGGCCTGGCGGCGCGCATCGCCTCGATGGCGCCCCAGCTGACGCCGCTGCCGCCGTGGGAGGCGATCCCGGATGGCTTGTCGACGGCGAGAATCCAATCATCCTCGTATGCGACGCGAAACGCCAAAGGCGGGGGCGGCAGCTTGTCGGGCCGCGCCGCGACCCGAACGGGCGGGATGCGCACCACATCGCCCAACTCCAAGCGGTCGGAGCCCGATCGGCGTTTTTTGTTCACCCGCACGCTGCCGTCGCGGACGATTTTTTGGATGTGGCTTTTGGGCACGCCTTTCAACGCGCGGGCCAAAAAATTGTCCAGCCGCATCCCCTCGCCCGTCTCATCGACCGTCACGAAATTGACGGCGTCGGGCTTGACGGATTCTTGCGCCATGGAAAAACCTTCGTTGCCGGGGCCTTGCGGCCCAGCGGCGAAAACGGGGAAGACGGGGAAACCGCGAAAAACGGAAAACGGAAAACGAAAGCAGAAAGCCGAAGAGAGCGAAAAATTCAGGGAAAAGGGGCAATCCGCGCGCGTTCAGCGGCCGGTCGGCGCCGCGCCGGATTGCCCGCCGAGCCGGGCGCAGCCGGAGGCGGAGCGGGCCGGCCCAACGCCGCGCCGGACAAAGCCCGCCCGGCCAAAGCCGCTTGGCGGCCCCTTGGGCGCGGCCGCCGAATCCGGCCCGTTTCGCCAAATTATAGCGCCCCGCGCTTGGCCGCCCGGAGGGCGGCCTTGGGCGACGCGATCCCAGCCGCAAACGGCAAGCCTTCGGGCCGCATCCGAGCGCGCGCGTTATAATCGTCGGTTTTTCTTGGAAAGCCTCAGCGGGCTAGCGCGAGATATTTTTGAATATGGCTTCTTTGGAATCGGAAATCGCCAGGCGGCGCACTTTCGCAATCATTTCCCACCCCGACGCGGGAAAAACCACGCTGACGGAAAAACTGCTGCTGTTTTCGGGCGCGATTTTGCAGGCGGGCACGGTCAAAGCCAAAAAATCAGGCCGGTACGCGACCTCCGACTGGATGGACATCGAGAAGCAAAGGGGAATTTCCGTCGCGTCCTCGGTCATGCAGTTCGACTACCGCGGTTGCGTGGTCAACCTGCTCGACACCCCGGGGCACCAAGACTTTTCGGAGGACACCTACCGCGTCCTGACCGCCGTGGACAGCGCCTTGATGGTCATCGACGCGGGCAAAGGCGTCGAGGCCCAGACGATCAAGCTGCTCAACGTCTGCCGCATGCGCAACACCCCGATTTTGACCTTTTTGAACAAGTACGACCGCGAGACGCGCGACTCGGTCGAGCTGTTGGATGAAATCGAGGGCATCCTCAAAATCGACTGCGCCCCCGTCACGTGGGCCATCGGCAAGGGCAAGTTTTTCAAGGGCGTGTATCACCTGCTCAAGGACGAGGTGTATCTGTTCAAGGCGGGGGAAAGCAGCGCCTCGGGCTTCGAGATCGTCAAAGGCGTCGACAACCCCAAGCTCGATGAGCTCTTCCCCGAGGAGATGGCTCAGCTGCGCGAGGAGGTGGGGCTGCTGCGCGAGGCGTCGAACCCCTTCGACATGGGCAAATTTCTCAAAGGCGAGCAGACGCCCGTTTTTTGCGGCTCGGCGATCAACAACTTCGGCGTGCGCGAGATTCTCGACGCGCTGGTCGACTGGGCTCCCGCCCCCGGGGCTCGCGCGGCCAAAGAGCGCTTGGTTGAGCCCCAAGAGCCCAAATTCTCCGCGTTTGCCTTCAAAATCCAAGCCAACATGGACCCACGTCACCGCGACCGCATCGCTTTCTTGCGCGTGTGCTCGGGGCGATTTCATCGCGGGATGAAGATGAAGCACCTTCGCATCAACCGCGAGGTCGCGGCCAACAGCGCCGTGACGTTCATGTCCGCCGACCGCGAGATCGTCGACGAGGCGTACCCGGGCGACATCATCGGCGTGCCCAACCACGGCAACATCCAAATCGGCGACAGCTTCAGCGAGGGCGAAAAGCTCACGTTCACGGGGGTGCCGTTCTTCGCGCCCGAGCTGTTTCGCGTGGCGCGCATCAAAAACCCGCTGCGCGCCAAGCAACTGCAAAAGGGCCTGCAGCAGCTCGGCGAAGAGGGCGCGGCCCAAGTGTTCAGGCCGGTGCTCGGCGCCGACGCGATCATCGGGGCCGTGGGCGCCTTGCAGTTCGACGTGGTCGAGTCGCGCCTGCGCAACGAATACGGCGTCGAGGCGCTGTTCGAGCCCGCGCCGCTTTTCGGCGCGCGCTGGGTCGAATGCGACGATCCGGACGTGATGAAGGAGTTCGTCGCCGCCAACGAAATGAATTTGGCGCTCGACGCGGGCGATTACATGGCCTACCTCGCCCCCAACAAGGTCAACTTGGCTTTGACGATGGAGCGATGGCCCAAGATCCGGTTCAAGGAGACCCGAGAGCTGGCCAAAAACCAGGGCTGACGGAACAGCCGCCGATTCTTCGGCCGCTTTGGCGCGCCGCCCGCCGGGCGGGGAGCTTCGGCAAGCGGTCAAAAAAATAAACGGGCTCCGGCCCGTTTTTTTTGCCCCGCTTCGCGGCTTGGCGGCTCAAGCCGCGCAATACAGTCTTTGCCGACGCTGCTCGAACAGACAGACGCCCGCGGCGATCGCCGCGTTGAGAGACTCGGCCCCGGGCGCCATGGGAATGAGGATGGGCGTCGCCCGATCCGGGATGTCGGCCAAGCATAGCCCCCTGCCCTCGTTGCCGATCAGCCAGACCCCCTTGGGCTTGAGGTCGACCGAGTACAGATCCCGGCTTTGGGCGCCGTTGGGCAAGGTGGCCCAAATTTGGCCTTTGTACGACCGCAGCCATGACGCGACGTCGACCTTTTCCCACAGCCGCAGCCCCAAATGGGCCCCCATCGCCGAGCGGACGGTTTTGGGCGAATAAAAATCCACGCAATCTTCGGATGCGACAACCTGACCGATCCCCGCCGCTTGGGCGATGCGCAGCGCCGTTCCCATATTGCCGGGATCTTGCATGCGCACCAAGGCCAAAACGTCTCCGCTTGCGGGCGGGGGAACGGGTTTGGGCTTGGCGACCAAAGCGATCGGGCCGCAGAAGTTTTTCAGCGTCGAAACCTTGGACAAAACTCGATCCGAGGCGAGCGCGACCGTCGCCCTTGGGGCCCGATCCTTTGCCTCAAGGCCGGACAAACGCTCGACGGACAGGGCGCACAGGGGGTCCTTTTGCCAATCAAGCGGCAGCAACAGCTCGCGCAGCGACTCGGGGCTCAACCGCGTCAAACTGTCCAAGGCTCGGCTGCCCTCCATCAGATACAGGCCCGTTTCGTCGCGCTCCGCTTTCGACGCGGCGATTTTGGCCATGCTTTTGATCAGCGGGTTGTCGGGGGAGTCGATTTGCTTGGCGGTCTGCTCCGGTTCCATGGGGTGTCCCAGTCATGCGTCCGCGCCGAAGCCTCATCTTTGAGCGATCGGCCAAGGGCAAACGAAAAGCGCGCGAGCGGCGAAAAAAATAAGGGGATGTATGCGAGAAGTGTTGATATAAAAAACTATGAAATCATGGCGCAACTTCTTCCCCGGCTGTCGCGTCACGCAAGCTTGATGAAAAGCAATCCAGACCGTTAAGGGTCGCTTGAGAGCTTTTATTTTGATTTTTCAACACAAACGCAAACAATC
>CAJPTP010000135.1 GCA_905373555.1 uncultured Francisella sp.
TCGGCTCGGCTTGGGCTTGCGAAAGGACAAGACGTGGAAAAAAAGGCGGTGTGGAGAAAAGACTACAAGCCGGTCGATTTTGAGACCGACAAGATTGAGCTGACATTTGACGTCGGCGACAAGGATGTGTCGGTCACGGCGCGCTATCCCTTGAAGCCGTTGAAGCCCGGCGCGGAGCTCAGGCTCGACGGCGCGTCGAAGCTGGAATCCATCGCCATCGACGGCCGGAAGCTGGGAGCGGGCGAATACCGCATCGAGGGCGAGCAGCTCATCGTGGCGCAGACGCCAAGCCGCGAGTTTGCCGTCGAAGTCAAAAGCAAGGTCGATCCTTTCGCCAACAAATCGCTGATGGGCCTGTACGAAACCAACGGCTCGCTGCTGACCCAGTGCGAGGCCGAGGGCTTCCGCAAAATCGCCTACTTTTTCGACCGGCCCGACGTGCTGACCAAGTTCGACGTCGAGATCTACGCCGACAAGGACAAGTACCCCGTGCTGCTGTCCAACGGCAACCCGATGGGATCGGGCGAGGTCGAGCGCGGCGGCAAGACCGTCCGTTTCGCCCGCTGGTCGGACCCCTTCCCCAAGCCGACTTACCTGTTTTGCCTGGTCGCGGGCGATTTGGCGGAGACGTGCGACAGCTACGTCACCCAAAGCGGCCGCAAGGTCGACATCCGCTTTTACTGCGACAAGGCCGACGCCCCGCAAATCAAGCACGCGGTCAATTCCCTGAAAAAAGCGATGAAGTGGGATGAAACCCGCTGGGGCTTGGAATACGACTTGGATCTGTACATGGTCGTCGCCGCAGCCGATTACAACATGGGCGCGATGGAAAACAAGGGCCTCAACGTCTTCAACACCAAATACGTCTTGGCCGACCCCTCCTTCTCCACCGACGCGGATTACGAGAACATCGAGGACGTGATCACCCACGAGTACTGCCACAACTGGACGGGCGACCGGGTGACGCTGCGCGATTGGTTCCAGCTGTCGCTCAAGGAGGGGCTGACGGTTTTCCGCGATCAGGAATACACCTCCGACGCCTTCAGCCGCCCGATCAAGCGCATTGGCGACGTCGCGGTGATGCGCCGCGTTCAGTTCGCCGAGGACTCGGGCCCCATGCGACATCCCGTGCGGCCTGAAAAATATGAGGAAATCAACAACTTTTACACGGCCACGGTCTACGAGAAGGGCGCCGAGGTGGTGCGCATGTACCACACGCTGTTCGGCGAGGGCGGATTTCGCGATTCGCTGCGGGCATACCTGAAAAAGCACGACGGCTCGGCGGCGACCTGCGACGATTTCCGCCGCAGCTTCGAGCGAACCTGCGATTTCGATCTTAGCCAATTCGAGCTGTGGTATTCGCAGGCGGGCACCCCCGCCGTCACGGCCTCGGCGCGGATCGTCGCGGGCAAGCCCGGCCAAGTCGAGATCAAACTGGGCCAAAAGCTGCCGCCCAATTGGGATGGGTCGGAAAGCAAGCCGATGCTGATCCCGTTTCGCATGGCGCTGCTGGACAAGGAAACGGGCGCGCCGCTGTCGTTCAAGGTCATCGCGAAAAACGGCCGGGGGCCGAAAGACGCGGGCCAAGGCTGGATGATCCCGACGTCGGGCGAGGATGGGCGCTCGCGCGCCATCCCCAACGGGGAGGGCGCGACCCAAGAGGCCGTTCTGCTGCTGACGTCCTTCGCCGACTCGTTCGTTTTGGAGGGGGTGAAGCGGCCTTTCGTCATGAGCGCCTTGCGCGGTTTTTCCGCCCCGGTGAATTTGGAGGTCGATCGGGAGGCGGGCGATTTGGAGGCCTTGGCCCGGTTCGACTCCGACGCCTTTGCGCGCTGGGATGCGCTGCAAACCCTGTATCGGCGCGAAATCAAGCGCTTGGTTGAGGCGGGCGCTTCGGGCGCGGCCGCCGAGGCCGACGCGTCGGTCGCGCGCGGCGCGGTCGAGGCCGCCAAGCGCGTCGCCTCGCAAGACCCCGCTTTCGCCGCTTTGCTTTTGACGCCGCCTCAGGCGCAGGAGCTTTTGACGCTGTGGCGGCCCGCCGACCCGATCGCGATTTTCGAGGCGCGCGAGGCGCTGCTTGACGCCATGGCCCAAAGCGAGCCCGAACTGTGGAACAAGCTGCGCGAGGACATGGCCAAGCGCGAGCGGCAAGCCGAGGAGGCGTTCGCCAAGCGCAAACGCGCCGACCCCAAGGCGGCGGGCGAGACTTTCGATTACGCGACGGCGGCGCCGCGTTATTTGCAAAACGCCGCCCGTTTGATGCTCGCGCGCATTTCGCGCGACGCGGGCCAAGTCGTGTGGGACAACTATGACAAGTGGGCGGTCAACATGACCCACGAATTGGGCCTGATGCGGGCCATCAACCGCGAAGACGGCCCCATGCGCCGCAAGCTGCTGGACAAGTTCGCATCCCGCCACGCCCAAAGCCCGTTGGCGATGGACAAGTACTACAACCTTGTCGCCTCCTGCCCCGCTTTGGGCGCCGCCGCCCGGGTGAGGGAGGCGGCGCGCCGGCCCGATTTCAACCTGCGCAACCCCAATCGGGTGTACAGCCTGTACGCGGCGTTTTGCTCCAATCTTCCGGGCTTCCACGCCAAGGATGGCTCAGGCTACGACTTGGTGGCCGAGGCGGCGATCGCGATCGACAAGTTCAACCCGCAGGTCGCGGCCAGGCTGGTCAGCGGGTTCTCCTCGGTGTCCTTGGTTGACGCCGAAAGCAAGGGGCGCATGGCGCCGCGGCTGCGGCGCATCGCATCCGAGCCCGGCTTGTCGCCCGACGTGGCCGAGAAGGTCAAGGCGATGCTCAAGATCGTCGGCGCTTAGGCGCGGCATTGCGGATCGACCAACCGCAAGGGGGAGGGCGTGTTGAAAGCTCAAAAGAAACGGTTCAAAGCGGGCCGCGGCGGCCGCCTTGCCCCGAGCGCGGGCGAAAACCCAAGCCCGGGCCGAAGCGGGGATCGGCGGAAGGGCGGGGAGACCGCGCCGGGCGCCCGGGCCGCGGCCGGAGCCGATTCCCCGCCGACAAGCGATCGGGCGGTGCCGGGCTCAAGCCCCGCCCCGTTCCCCTCGAAGGGCGGCTTCGGCAAAGAAAACGCCAATGCCAAGGGCGCGGCGCGAGAGTCTTCGGATGTCGGAGCGCGGCCCGAGCGCGCTGAGCGCGCCGGGCCGGGCTTGCGGGGGCAAGAGGCGCCCGAGGCGGAGCGCCGGCGGCTCAAGCTGCTGCGCCGCAACCTCAAAGCCGCGCCGGAGAGCCAAAGCTCGGCCGCGGCGCAGCGCCGCATCGACCGCGCGATCAAAACCGCGGAGCCCGTCGCGTTCATCCGCAACGACGACGAGCTGTTTGACGACCGTTTCCGCTTGTACGCGTATTTCCGTTTGAAAGACGGGGCGGCCGAGGGCAGGGCGCCGGGGAAGGGGAAAAAGCGCAAAGGCCGCAAGGCGCGCCGGGCTTGGAAGGAGCGCAAGGTTCGGGCGATCGGGCGGGCGCCGATCGACCTCGACGCCTTGGCCGCCGTCGACGGCCGCAAAACCAAGAAAAAAATCAAAGCCGCAACCCAAAAGGATCCAAAAGGCAAAGGGAAAGGCAAGGACAAAAATTTCGGCGTGGTCGCGATCGGCTCGAGCGCTCAAGGCCGATTCGGCGGCCAACCCCGCGCGGGCGCGCCGGGCCCATTGCCCGCCTTGGGCGCGCCGAAATGGGAAACGGGGCGCTTGTCGGAGCCCGCGCCCGGAAAGAAGGCGCGCAACAAGCTGCGCGAGCGGCTGGAAAGAAAGCTGGCCAAAAGCGGCTTGGCGCGGCAAGCCAAGAAATCGCTCGCTTGTCCGGGAAAAAAGAAGGTGAAGGGGCGCAAAGCCGCCCGGCATGATCTGTACAAAGACGCCGACAAACTTTATGGGGATTGGCGCGAGCTAAGCCGTTTTCTCGATCTGCTGGCGGAGTTGCGCGAAAATTTCGGGGTCAAGCCCAAAAAGCTGGAAAAACTGCTGGGGCTAAGGCGGGCGTCCCCGCGCGCCAAAAGCAAAAAAACCGCAAAAAAAGGCGGCGCGCGCCGGGCGAGGAAAAAGGGGCGGGGCAAAAAACGCTCCGCCCGGCGCCGGTAGTTTGGGTTGGGTTCCGCGCGGCGCCGACTGTTCGCCCCTCGCCGCCGGACTGCCCTCTTGGCTGCGCTTGCCCAAGGCAAGCCCCGAGCCCGCGCGGCGCGAAGCGAAGCGAGAAACGATCCGCCTCTTGGCTCATGCCGATCGCTTTCCGGATTCGCGGCCGTCTCCCTTGTCGACATTGTTTCTTGCCCGGCGCTTCCGGCGGAGGGGATCGTTTTCCCCCGCGGCC
>CAJPTP010000136.1 GCA_905373555.1 uncultured Francisella sp.
GGCCGCCGATCCGAGCCCAATCTCAATCCAACAGGGTGTCCATCAGATCGATCAAGAATTCGCAGTCCTCGCGGGTCAGGATCTCGAAGCCATCGGGCATGCCGATCTCTTTCAAGATGCTGCTGCCGTTGGGGTCGGATGTCATGTCGATCATGACCTTTTGGAACTCCGGCAGCGACGTGTCTTTGTTGCGCGGATGGATCAGCAGCATGTGGCTGATGTCGCGCAGGTGGCTTTCGATCACGGTGTGGATCTTGGCCTTGGTCAGACGATTCAGGCTGTCGAAGGAGCCTTTGACGAAAAACCCGACGTCAACCTCCTTGGTGATCACGGCGCGCGCCACCGACTGATAGGAGGGCATGACGATCCATTCCAAGTCCTGCTCGGTCACATCCGCAGGCTCCAAGAGCCGCAAGCCAACCAAGCGAATGTCGTAGTTCTTGGTCAAAGCGACCTTCATCTTGGGCTGGATGTCGTCGATCTTTTTGATGGCGCTCTCGGCGGAGGTGGCGATCACCATCTCGTTGGACACCCCCTTGGGGCGAACGGCGGGAAGGTAGCCGACGTGGCGCACGAGCTTCGCGGCGTCGAAGGGATTGGCGAAGATCAAGTCGATTTTGCCCTGGCGCAGGATGTCGTACTGCTCCTGCGAGCTGTGGGGAATGTACAAGTGCATCTGGCAGTCGCACTTCCTTTGCAGGTAAGTGTTCAGCAAATGCCATCCCGCGATCAACTCGGGCGGGAAATCTGGCGCGATCAGGAAGTGCATCATGCCGTTCCTCCCTGCTCCTCGGCTTTCAATTGGGCATAGACCTTGGAAAGCTCTTCAATCTTCTTTCGCGAGGGTTGGCGGCGCACCGATGTGTAGCCGATGATCTTGCCGTCGCGAACGTTGGGGATGATCGTCGCGTAGACCCAGTAAAAGCCGCCGTTCTTTCTCAGATTCTTGACGTAGCCATGCCATTTCTTGCCGGCTTGCACGTCGTCCCACAGTCCTTTGTAGGCGACTTTGGGCATGTCGGGGTGGCGCAGAATGCTGTGCCGCGAGCCGATCAGATCGCTTTCATCCCAACCGCTCATGACGACGAACGCCTCGTTGGCGTGGGTGATATACCCCTTCAGATCCGTTCTGGATGTGATCAGATAGCCTTCGGGAAAGAACATTTCCTCGTTGTTCGTCCACACCTTCCGCGTAAAGCCCTCGTAGTAGGTCAGAGTGTGCTCCACCGAATCGACTTCGGGAACGGGCATATCGGGCATATCGGGCAAAGCAACCATAACGTGCGAATCCTATCAACAATTCTACAAATGGCCGGCCCCGCCTGCGAGCCGGCGGCGCCGTCGCCCGCGCCCTTCGCGCCGCTCGCCGTTTTCGGAGGCCGACAGATCGAACGATCCGCCCTGTCGGGAACGTGTCGAGAATGCGCTCTGGTCGGGCAATTCAAAGCTTGCCGTTTGCCCCAAGGCAAAACGCAACCAAACCGCGTCAATTATACCCTGAAAGCTCGCCATGCGGTTATGGCCATGAGGCGGCGAAAGGGGAAAAAGCGCCTCGCCGCTGGCGCCTTGGGCCCAAAATAAAAAGCTCTCGGCGCCCGGCGTCGCCAAGCGCCGCGAAAAATCAACAATGCCCTCAAAAACGAAATCCTAACAGATAAATAACCGACTCGCCATCGCGCCGCGCCGGATCGGGCGCGGTGTTTTCGTTCAGTCTCTAAAACCATCCAAACCGAACGATTGCGAAACCAAGCGAGACGCCGTCCGGGGCGGTTCCGCCCAAACCTTAATCGTTCAGACTTCGCGCCCGCCTTCGACGCCGCCGTTTTTTTGCCCGTTGCGGTTGTTTGGGGCGGCTTCGGCGGCTTCTGCCCCTTCTGCGCCCTCGTTGTTTTCGCGCCGACCGACGCTCGGCGCGCGTTCGCCGCGCGCCAGCGGCTTGAGCGCCGTTGCGCCGCCCCAAGCGGTTGCGGCTTGCGCGTCGCGGCAAGGCGCCCCGGAAAAGCGCTCGTCGCTTTGGGCCGCCTTCGCCGCCTCGCGCGATTCGCGCAGCCGCGCCTTGGCTTGGGCGATCTCTTTGCCGATGGAGTCGATCAGCTCGGCCACGCCTTTTTTGGAGGCCGCGCTGATGGCGAAGACCTTGAGCTCCCCGTTGGGGCCCGGCAAAGACGGGTCAATCCAGCCAATGTCCGCCAAAAACCGTTTGACCGCCTCGTCCTCTTCCCCGGCCAGCAGATCGATTTTGTTCAAAACCAGCCATCGGGGTTTGGCGCACAGCTTAGGGTCGTACTTTTTGATTTCGGACACGACAGCCGCATAGTCTTTGGCCGGGTCGGAGCCCAACGCCGACGAGCCCAAGTCCACCAAGTGGGCCAGAAGCCCCGTGCGCGAGAGGTGGCGCAGGAAGCGCAGGCCCAGCCCCGCGCCTTCGGCCGCGCCTTCGATGATGCCCGGGATGTCGGCCATCACGAATCCGGAGTCTTTGGTTCCCACCACCCCCAAGCTCGGCTCCAAGGTCGTGAAGGGATAGTCGGCGATTTTCGGCCGCGCGTTGGACACGGCGGAAATGAGCGTCGATTTGCCCGCGTTGGGCAAGCCCAGCAGGCCCACGTCGGCCATGAGCTTGAGCTCCAGGCTCAAGGCGCGCGCCTCGCCTTGTTCGCCCGGGGTCGATTGGCGCGGGGCGCGGCTGGTTGAGGATTTGAAATGCAAATTGCCCAATCCGCCCTTGCCGCCTTTGGCCAGCAGGACTTTTTGCCCATGTCGGGTGAGATCGGCCAGCGTCTCGCCCGTGTCGGCGTCTTTGATCACCGTGCCCACGGGCATGCGCAGAAAGACGTCGTCGGCCCCTTTGCCGTATTTGTCCTTGCCCTCGCCCTTGGCCCCGTTTTTGGCGTTGAAACGGCGCATGTAGTGAAATTCCAGCAAGGTGTCGACGTTTTCGTCGGCCTCGGCGTAAATGGATCCTCCGCGCCCGCCGTCGCCGCCGTTGGGGCCGCCCTTGGGGGCGAATTTTTCGCGTCGGAAGCTGACGCAGCCCGGGCCGCCGTCGCCCGCGGAAACCACAATATCGGCTTCGTCGATGAATTTCATGTTGGCCTTTGCGATGAAAAGCTCGGCGCAAGCCGATGCGGCGGCGCCGCCGCGGCGCCGAAAAGTATGGGAAAGGCAAAATGGAAGGCAAGCGCCGGCGATTGAATCTGCGCCCGACGCTTGCCGGGCTCGCCGAGCGCCCAACGATCCAACGCCCAAACGCCCAAACGCCCAAACGCCCAAACGCCCAAACGCCCAAACGCGGCGCGAGCTAAAGGGGCTCTATTTTACTCAAAAGCCCGCGGATCGCGCCCGTGCGCGCGGCGGGAAGAAAGATTGGGGGGAGCCTTGCGCTTCTGCGCCCGTCGCGCAACGTCATCCGCAGTTTTTCGGATCGCGCCGTCAGGTTTGGGCCATCCGAGCGGCGGGGAAACAAAATCGCGCAGCCCGCAGGCTGCGCGAAAGGGCGCGGCTCGCCCCGCCCGGCCCGAATCGATTCAGGGGATGAGATTCAGCTCCTTGCGCAGCGTCGTGAGCTGGCGGCGCGAGACGGGCAGGATCACATCCAAATCGATCAGCTTGACCCCCCATTTGACGTTTTCATCCAAATCGCCCGCGTCGTCCAAGCGCACCAAGCGGTCGAAGGCGTGGCGCATGATCAGGGCGTTGCGGTGCACGCGCACGCATTTGTCGCCCAAACGCTGCTCCCAAAAAATCAGCGTCTTTTGCAGGGTGTAGCGCTCGCCCGCGTTGGTGTACAAAAACACGTCCTTTTGGTCGGCCTGCAGGTACGCGGCCTGCTGCCAAGGCACTTGGATGGCCATGTTGCGGTTGGTGACGTTGAAGCACACGAACTCGTCTTCGGGCTTGTCCTTGCGCGTCTGCTCCACGCGCGAGATCGCCTCGCGCAGCCGCGCGAGCTTCACGGGCTTGAGCAGGTAGTCCATCGCCGCGAGATCGAAGGCGTCGAGCGCGTACTCCTCGTAAGCGGTCACGAAAATAATGTGCGGGATGCTTTTGCTGTGGCGCTTGATCTGCTCCACCAGCTCCAAGCCGCTGACCTCGGGCAAGCCGATGTCCACGCAAGCGAGGTCGACCTCATGGTTTTTGAGCCACGCCAAAGCCTGCGGCGCGTTGCTGAATTTCTTCAGCACGGCCACGCCGCATTCTTTCAGCAAAAAAGCGAGTCTTTCCGCCGCAAGCAGTTCATCTTCGACAATGATGGCGCTGAGCATCCATGCCTCCTTGCGGTTGCGCCGGGGCCAAGGGCCCGGGCAAACCGCGCAAGCGCGGAAA
>CAJPTP010000137.1 GCA_905373555.1 uncultured Francisella sp.
GAGCCATGAGCGCTGATCCCGCCCATTGCCCGGCATGCCGCAATACGAACAAAAAAAATCGTCGCGGGGCGACGATTCTTTTGGCGCCGAGGCGATGGCTTGAGCCGGCTCACTCGCGCGACTGACGCTTGGAAAACTGGATGCCCAGCTGCTTGAGCTTGCGGTACAGATGCGTGCGCTCCAAGCCCACGCGCTCGGCCACGCGGCTCATGTTGTTGTTCTCTTGGCGAATGTGGTACTCGAAATAGCGCCGCTCGACCTCCTCGCGCAGGTCGCGCAGGCGCATGTTGAAGTCGAACCCGCCCGAGTTGTTGGTGTAGCTGTTGCGGAACTGATCCAAAACGTGGATCACCTCGGGCGCGTCGACGGATTGCTCTTTGGCGCACAGCGCCAAGTTCTTCACGACGATCTCCAGCTGCTCAAGATTGCCGGGCCACGTGTATTGCTTGAGCGTCTCGATCGCCCCGTTTTTGAAATTCACCATGCCGATTTGCCGGCTTTCAACCAAGCGAGTGCGGATTTGGTTGATCAGATGCACCAAGTCGTCCAGCTGGCTGCGCAGCGGCGGGATCGGCACGAGATGGCCCGCCAAGGCGTTGAACAGATCTTTGTTGAAGGTCTCGTCTTGGACGATGTCCTGAAGGGGCTTGGAGCAGGCCGACACGATGCGGCACTCGATGGCGTCGTTGCGCGAGATCGACGCCCAGATCGCGTCTTGCGCCTCTCGGTCGAGATGGACGATGTTGCCGATGTACAGAACGCCGCGGTGGGCGCGCTTGTACCAATCCTGCGAGGGATCGAGCCAGTCCTCGCGCTTTTCGGGATGAACCCAAGGCCGGTCGGCCTTTTGGAAGTAGCGCGCGACCACCTCGAAAGGCGAGCCGCACTCGCCCGTGAGCATCACGTTGCCCTTTTGGCCCGCTTCCACGGCCGCCAAGTCGCGCCGCAGCTGCTGAATCGACGCGCTGTTGCCGAGCTTGTCGAAAGTGAAGGATCCCGCGGCCTGCAGCTCGCTGTACTTCAGGGCGGTTTTGACCGCGTTGAGCAGCTTTTCGTGGGTGATGGGCTTTTCCAAGTAATCCAAGGCGCCGATCTTGGTCGCCTCGACGGCGGTCTCGATCGTGCCGTGGCCGCTCATCATCACCACGGGCATGTCCAGCAGACCGTCGCGGCTCCACTCCTTCAAAAGGGTGATGCCGTCGCAATCCGGCATCCAGATGTCGAGCAAAACCATGGATGGACGGAACTCCAGGCGCAACTTGCGCGCCTCGGCCGCATCCTCGGCGACTTTCACGCTATAGCCCTCGTCAAGAAGGATGTCGGACAGCAGCTCCCTGATACCCAGCTCATCGTCGACAATCAGAATATCGGATTTTTGCATTATTTCTCCATTAGATGCAGTTTTATCGTGACGCGGGCGCCGCGCCCATCCAATCCCTCGTTGGAGATGGAGATCTCGCCCCCATGCTCCTCGACCAATTTTTTGACCACCGACAAGCCCAATCCGGTGCCGTTCTTTTTGCTGGTGACGTAAGGCTCGAAGGCGCGCTTGAGCATTTCGGGCGAAAAGCCCGCGCCGTTGTCGCTGACCGAAAAAGCGAACATGCCGTTGCCCAGCAGCTCCGTCTTGGCCAGCGCCGCCGGCGCGATCTTGGGCCGGCTTTCCCCGTCTTGGCGGGCCTTCTCGTCGCGCTCGGCGGCCTCCAGAGCCGACTCCGAGGCGTTTTTCAGCAAATTGTGCAGCACCTGGCGCATCGATTTCGAGTCGACCATCGCGGGCAGGGGCGCCGCAACGAGCTCCTTGCGCACCTCGCATCCGCCCGCGCCGTACAAGGCCAGCACCTGCTCGGCCAAATCGTTGAAATCCGTTTTCTCGAGGTTCAGCCCCGCGTTGCGGGCGAAATGCCGAAACTCTTCGACCATGCGCTGCAGCGAGGACACCTCGGCGATGATGGTGGAGGTGCACCTGTCGAGTATGCCCGCGTCTTTTTCGTCGAGCTTGTCGCTCAGTTTGATCTTCAGGCGCTCCGCCGAAAGCTGGATGGGCGTGAGCGGATTCGCGATCTCGTGAGCCAAGCGGCGCGCGACCTCGCCCCAAGCCGCCTCCTTTTGCACCGAAACGAGCTTGGTGACGTCGTCAAAGACAATGACCATGCCCGAAGCGCTGGGCAGCTTGGCCATGCGGCCGTTGAGAATCACGATGCGGTCGGCCCCCGCGTACTCGTGCTCCATTTGGCTGCCGGTCTCGGGATGGGTCACAAGCTGCAAGACGAACTCATGCAGCATGCGGATTTGCTGCTCGTCGTCGCCCGCCCAAGATTGCCAAGTCGAGCCGATCAAAGGCAGCAGGGGGAAACCCAAGATGGCGCCGCTGGATGGGTTGAAGTTGGTCAGCTTGTCATCCGCGTCGAACGCGAGCACGCCCGCGGTCAGGCTTTCGAACACCCGATCTTGGAAGATTCTGGCCTGCTCTTGCATCTTGATCAGCTGCTCGTTGCTTTTTTGGGTTTGAACCAAAATCCTCGTCATGAGGTTGAAGTTGGTGGCCAGTCGGCCGATTTCGTCCTTGTTGTCGGACTTGATGTCCGACGCCGACAAATCGCCCTCGGAAATGCGGTTGGTCGCGTCGGTCAGATCGCGCAGGGGCTCGACGAACTTGCGGGTGAAATAAGTCGACATCAAAGTCGCGAACAGCACCGACAGCAGCGTCACCAAAGCCAAAGCCAAAGCGAAGAACTTTTGCAGGCTGGCGTTGTAATACACCAGCTGGTCGTAGCGCTGCGCCGTTTGCTCCACGCGCAGCGCGTCGGTCGAGAGGCGCTCCGGCATGCGCTTGTTGACGAACAGGGCGTAGCGCTTGACGCCGTTGGGGCCTTTGGGGTCGGCGGCCAAAAGGTTCATCCACACGCCCGCGTACAGGTCGTCGGAAACCCCGAAAGCGTTTTTGCCGAAAGCGCCCTTCCCTTCGTCGAGCGACGCCAAAACGGCGGCGTTGAGCTCGGGCCAAGGCAGCGCGGAGTTGGTGGTTTCCGAGACGACCAAATCGCCCGTGTCGGCGTCAAACAGGCCGATTTGGTCGTATTCCTTGCGCTGGGGCAGCAGCGCCAAGGCCGTGGAGAAATTGCGCGTGACGAGATAGTTGTCGATCAGGTTTTGGCGCAAGGCGCCCGCTTTGATGGAAACGTTTTCCAGGTACAGGTCGGTGGACATGCGCGACAGATTCATGCTGCCCGTGAGGCCCGATCGGCCCACGTCGTTGTACCAAGAGTTGATGCTGTAAAGGATGAAAGACAGGCACAAAACAAACAGGAAGGCCGCAGGGATCAACGCCACGGCCACGAAGCGCTTCATCAGGCGAAAAGCCAAGCCGGAGCCGTACTCCGCTTGCTTGCGCCTTTTGAGCAGCCGGCGCAACTCCACCCCCGTCCACGCCAAAAACCCGGCGTCCACGGCGACCATGAAGCTCAAGATTGCCCAAAAATATTGGCTGTAGCGGCTGTCCGAGCTGGTCGAGATGGCGAAGAGATACACCACCGCCAGCAAAATCAAGGCCGAGGCCAAGAAAAATTTGCGCATCGTGTGTCCGAAAGGATGGCTCAGGCGGCAAACCCGATCGCAAGCCGCCGGTTGCGCAAACGCAACATAGCCCCCCATTATAGCAAGTTTGTCGGCGCCGCCTGACGCCCGATCCGCTCGTTTGCATTGAAAAACAAACGGTTGCAATGCAACATCGCCGCCCATTCGCAAAGAGGCCGAACAACGCGGGCGCGAAGATTGGGCAAAACCAACTGTAAACGGCAAAGGCGCCGGGGAGCGCCGAGCGCAACGCGCCCCGGCCCAAGCAAAAAACAAGCTTGGGATCCCCCAAGCGGCTCACCGCCGCAGGTCGTCTTTGGTGGCCGCTTTGCCGGCGTCAAGCCACCCTTGCTTGGTGGACTGCCTGGCCATCGACGCCGCGCTTTTCGCGTTGTAAACCGACGCCCCACCCTTGGCCTTGGGGCGCGAAACGGATTTGGCGCCCCGCGCGCCCGGCGCGGATCCCTTCTTGGCGTCAGGCTTGGGGGCGGGCTCGAGTTCCGATTGGGCGGCGGGCTCGACGCCGGGTTTTGGCGCGGGGCTCGCCTCGGCCGCGGCGCCCGGGGCGACCGGAGCGCCCGGGTTGGGATTGGGCTTTTGGGCCGCCGTCTCGTCATCCTCGGCGCCCCGGCCATCGCCCTCCAAAGGCTCAGCCCCGCCATCGCCCGCGCTCGCGGACGGGACGGCCTTGCCCAAAGCCTCCAAAGTCGCTTGGGCGTTTTGGCCCGCGCCCGA
>CAJPTP010000138.1 GCA_905373555.1 uncultured Francisella sp.
CCCGCCCCCAAGAGCGCCGGCGGGCTTGGGAAGCGTCGAATGGATGTCGGGAAAAGAGGGAAGCGGAACGCGGAAAAAAGCGAAGATGGGCCGCCGGATTCGGCGGACCGACAGCCCGGAAAGGGGGCGGCGCCTTTGCGGCGCCGCATCGCCGCCCTTGATATAATCGACGGCGCCGCGAGGCGGCGGCGGGCCGTTGTTGCGCCTTGGCTTGCCTTCGCGCCCCGCAGTTTTGGAGGAATCTGAATGAACGATCGCGCCAGCGCATGCGAAAGCAATCGTCGTTTCGCCACAGTCAGCGTCGATGCGGGCAAACTGCTGTCGTTTTGCGATCGCTCGAACGCTCTGCCCGCCACATCCGCGCTGATCCGAGACGGGCTCAAGCGCAAGGATTCGCCCGCGAAGATCGCGCTCGACGCCATGGCCGATCCCGAATTCAAACGTTATTTTTGCAATTTGGCCTTCATCGAGTTCGACAAGCTCGCGATCGCGGGCAAGGTCGACTGCTACGCGGTCTTAAGCGCGGAAATCTCGCATGCGCAAAAGGCCGCGCTGAACCGGGAAAACGACTTGGACATTGGCCAAGCCGCGCTGATGGGCTTTATGGGGGCCGTGAAGGCGATCGACTCCGGCGCCGCATCGCTCGCATCGGACGGCCAAAACAACGGCAAAGGCAACGGCGAAGCCGCCGCGCAGCCTGCCGCCGCGCAGCCTGCCGCCGCGCAGCCCGCCGCCGCGCAGCCCGCCGCGGCGCAGCCCGCCGCGGCGCAAGGGCAAAGCGGCGACGGCGCGCCCCGGGTTCGCCAACCGGCCGAAGGCGCGTCGGACAAAGCGGCGCCGATGGGCCCGGCCGACGGCGAAAACAGCGCCGAGGCCAACTGCGGAAACGCCGAGAACCCCGAAGTCGAGAACCCCGAACTTGAGGGCGCCGACCACGATCCCAAGTCCGAGCCGGACGGCGCGGACTTGGGCGCCAATCCCGGCGCCGCGACTCCCGGCCCTTCCGGATCCGAGACCGGCGACAGCCGCAGCCGCCAACAGCGGTTCTTGGATTCCTTGAGCATTTACAAAATGCGCAGGAAAGCCGCCCGCTCCGCCCTGCGGGCCCAATACCTCAAAGAGCAGCACGAGCGGGAGGAAGAGGACGAGCGCGTTTCGGGCCGGGATGGTTCGGCCGAAGACCCGGGGCGCAGTCTTGAGTCCGGCGCCGAACGCGACGGCTTCGACGAGGAAAACTTGGCCGAATCGATTCGCCAAGATTTGGAAACGGCCTTGAAAAGGGTCGCCGAGGAGCTGAAAAACCCAAACTCATCTTTCTTGGCCCAAGCGCATGAGCCCGACGCGAAAAAAGGCGCCGCTTCCTCAAGCGGCGCCGCGGACCGGGCGCCAAACCGGCGAGCGGGCCAAGACGCAAGCCAACAAGGCCAAGGCCAAGACCAAGACGAAGCGAACAGGGACGGCGAACCGGGATCGCGGCGCGATTCCGCGGCGCAAACGGGCGGTTTTGATGGAAACTCGAAAACTGGACTCAAGGCGAGCTTAGCCCCCGGCCAGACTCCGGTTGGGGAGAAATTCGTCAACGAGCTCGCGGCGGGCCAGCGCGAGGTGCTCAACTGGGGCAAGCGCATCATCGACGAGTTTGCGCGGCGCTTCGCGCGCAAAAACGACGAAACTGCGGATGGCCGAAGCCCGGCCGAAGACGGCAAAAACAACGCGCTTTTTGAGCATCCGGCCAAAACCGCGATCGCCCGGCGCCATGTTCGCCAGCAAAGCTACTCCGAATACGTTCAACAGCTCAAAGACGAGATCGACGCCATCGCCCAAACCGCCAAATTGAGCGCGGCCGATTCGGCATCCCCCGAAGGATCGGCCCCAAACGCAAACTCCGGCGCGGGCGCGGGCGCGGGCGCCGGAACGATCGCCCGGGATCCCGAGGCGACGGGCGAGACGCTTACCGATCCTTCCTCGGGCTTGGGCGGATCCTGCGATTTGGGCTCGATCGAGGCGTGCGTGGTTTACGAAGCCCGCCCGCAGTGCAAGCTCGCGGACGACTTCTTCGACGCCCCCGTGAGGCTAAGCTTCATCGAGGGGCGGCGCATGCACAACCTTAGGCGCAAACGCGATTTCGTCTACGACGAAACCAACTACAAAAACGCATGCAACATCGCCCGGGTTCCGACGGCCGACCAATTCGGATGGTGGGAGGAGCTGTCGGTGAAGCTGTGGTACAAAAACGAATTCCAAGCTTTGTCCGACCACATCGTGCGCCACGCCCAAGCGATCATGTCCGACGGGTACGTCGAAAAGGAGTTTCCCAAGTTCGCGCGGCTTCGCTCCCCCGAGCGCAAACTGGGCAAAATTGAGCGCAAAGGCGAGCTGTACGACGCGTTCGTCGCCGACGAAACGCTCAAAGCCTTTTACCGCATGTGCGCCAGCGCCCGCCACGACCCTGAGCCGACGGCCAAGACGGTGGTGGAATGCTTGGGCGACTACGTGTGCGCCGACGACGTCGACGAGGAATCCGGCGACCGGGCGCTCGACGTCGCCACTTACTTCGACGCCCAGGACAAAAGCAAGCTGCGCGCCGAGGCGACCGAATTCATCTCCCGGGCGCTGACCAACGACTTTCTGTTTTCGGCCCTGAAGCTGGCCTACGAGCGCATCGACGTGACCGCGTTGAAAGACATGAGCCTGTCCGATTTGGACAAATTCTCGTTCTTTCGCTACCTGTTGGTCGACATCGAGCTGGGGATGTCGGAAAGCTGAGAACCGGAGGCGAGGCGCGGATCCCGGCCAAACGGCCATCCGCGCGCAAAGCGATCGTCGGGCCCGTCGCGAAAAGCGGCGCCGGGCGCCGCCGGAGACTTTATGTACGGCAGCGAAGTGTTCGAGGGATTGACGCGCAGGTTCCAATGCGGCGTCGATTTCGGCAAAGCCCAAACCCGCGTCGACGCCTTGGTTCAAAGGCTGTCGGGGTTCAAACCGCCCGATTCTTTGCTCGGCGCCTTAGGCGGCGGCTTGGGCGCGGGAACCGACATGGTCGAGGGGGCTTGGCTCGAAACCCTCTCGCAAGAGGCCATCGCCCAAGCCAAGTCGGCCTACCCCGAAACCTCCATGCGCTTGTTTGGGTTCAGAAACTGCCGCCTGATCGACGCGGAGGGGCGCCCCCTGCCCAATTTCTCGCCCGACTCCGGCCTGCTTTCCGCCCAAAACGGCGACAAGCTGCGCGTGTCCATCGAATTCGGATGCTATCCCGCCGTGGAGCTGCTTGAGGATCTCTCGGCGGTCGAGCTGCCGCGCTTTGTCGCCACCAACAGCGAAAAGCTGGTGCGCAAGTCGCTGGCCAAGGTCAGAAAAATCGGATCCAAGTTCATCCCCACCCTCGAGCCCATCGGCCAAACCGACCGGGTGATCGTCGAATACAAGTGGATGGACACGCCCTTTGTCATGCCGCCAAGCCATCCCGTCACGCTGGACATGGACGTCGACGGGGAAAGCGAGATGGCGCGCTCGCTCATGGGCCTCAAGGCGGGCTCGCGCTTGGGCGCCAAGTTTCGCCTCAACGCCGTTTTGCAAAGCGCAGCCAACATCGACTCCGCCGAGCCGCTGGACTTTTCGGTCGAGATCCACGTGCTGGGGGTGTTCAAGTGCATCGAACCCGCCGCCGCGGACGTTGTCGACGAAAGCTTGGAGCGGATGATTCGCGACCATGTCGCGTCGGAAATCGAGGACAGGCTCAACCGTTTTTTCCGGCAAAAGGCCTTCGACACGCTGTTGAGCCGCTATTGCCGCATCCATTGGGACAATGGGATCTTGGAGGATGAGTTCGAGAAATACCTGCGCAGCGCTTACTCCAAAATCCGCTACGGCGTCGGCGGCGCGAGCTTCGAGGATTTTCGCTCCCGCATCAACTGCGAGCATTACTTGGAGGCCTTCAAGCGCGAGCTGGCGGAGGCGTCGCTCACGCGCGACTTGGCCCATTTGATGGACATCGAATTCGCCGACGACGAGGTCGACTTGTTCTTGCACGAGTTCGCCCGCAAAACGGGCAAGATGGAAATCCAGGGCATGCTGTCTTCCAACCCTCTGGTGCGCATGGCCTGCGCCCGGGTCATGATCAGCGAGGAGCTGATCGGCAGGCTCACGGCGATCTGCAAATTCGAGCCGCGCGACATCGACGCGGACTACCTGATCGGCTTGGACATCAAAAACGAGCTTGAAACCCTCCTGGCCGACTCCTAAGGCGCCCCGGGTTCAAAGCGCGCCGGCCAACCGCCT
>CAJPTP010000139.1 GCA_905373555.1 uncultured Francisella sp.
TCTCGGCGCAGGCGGCGCAAGGCCCGGTCTTTACCGGCGCAAGGCAAAGTTTGTTAAAATGGCGGCCTGCGCAACACCGGCGAGGGGCTGGGGGTTCGCCGAAGCCGACCATGCGGCGGTCGGCGCGGCGAGCGGGCGCATGGGACCGTTGGGCGACAACACGCACAGGCGCCGCGCGCGCCGGAAAGAGCCGAATGTTTAAGAAACACGAAAAGCGATTCATGTACGGCGACCAAGAGGTCGTCTTCGAGACGGGCGAGATCGCCCGCCAGGCGGCCGGCGCCGTGAAAGTCAGCATGGGCGACACGGTCGTTTTGGTGACCGTTTGCGCCGCCAAGACGGTCAAAGAAGGCCAAGACTTCTTCCCCCTCACCGTCGACTATTTCGAGAAGTTCTACGCCGCGGGCAAAATCCCCGGGGGCTTTCTCAAGCGCGAGGGCAAGCAAAGCGACCGCGAAATTTTGATTTCGCGCCTGATCGATCGGCCCGTGCGCCCCCTGTTCCCCGCGGGCTTTTACAACGACGTTCAAGTCGTGGCGACGGTCGTGTCGCGCGACCCCGAAATCGAGTCCGACATTCCGGCGATGCTCGGCGCCTCCTGCGCCTTGACCCTAAGCGGCCTGCCTTTCGCGGGCCCCATCGGCGCCGCCCGCGTGGGCTTCGTCGACGGCGAGTTCGTTTTGAACCCGACGCTGTCGCAGCTGGAAAAATCGAAGCTGGACTTGGTCGTGGCGGGCACCGAGCAGGCGGTGCTGATGGTTGAGTCCGAGGCGAAGGTTTTGCCCGAAAAGACCATGCTGGGGGCCGTGATGTTCGGCCACGAGCAAATGCGCTCCGCCATCGCCGCGATCAACGAGCTCGCCGACGAGGTCGACCCCGAGCTGTGGAGCTGGGAGCCGCCCGCCGCCAACGGCGAGCTGTCGGCCAAGCTGCGCGCGATCGCCGCCGAGCCCTTGGGCCGCGCGTTTGGGATCAAGGAAAAGCAGGCGCGCGAGCGCGCCTTGGCCGAGATTTGGGCCCAAGTCGAAGCGCAGCTGGTCGACGAGTCGATGGACACCTTGGCCAAAAACGCCCTCATGGCCATGTTCCAAGACTTGGAAAAGGAAATCGTGCGCGGGCGGATTTTGAGCGGCGAGCCGCGCATCGACGGGCGCGACACCCGCACGGTGCGGCCCATCGACATCAAGCTCAACGTGCTGCCGCGCGCCCACGGCTCGGCGCTGTTCACCCGAGGCGAGACCCAGGCTTTGGTCGCGACCACCTTGGGCACGGGCAAGGACGCCCAGATCATCGACAACCTGGCGGGCGATTCGTCCGACAGCTTCATTTTCCAATACAACTTCCCGCCCTACGCCACGGGCGAGACGGGGCGCATGGGCTCGCCCAAGCGCCGCGAGATCGGCCACGGCCGTTTGGCCAAGCGCGGCTTGAAGGCCGTGATGCCGGATGACGAGGATTTCAACTACACCGTGCGCGTGGTCTCGGACATCACCGAGTCCAACGGCTCGTCGTCGATGGCGTCGGTCTGCGGCGGCTGCCTGTCGATGCTCTCGGCGGGCATCCCGCTCAAGGCGCACGTCGCGGGCGTCGCGATGGGCTTGATTTTGGAGGGCAACAAGTTCGCGATCCTCACCGACATCTTGGGCGACGAGGATCACTTGGGCGACATGGACTTCAAGGTGGCGGGCACGACGGAGGGCGTGACCGCGCTGCAGATGGACATCAAGATCCAAGGCATCAACGAGCAAATCATGGGCTTGGCCTTGGATCAGGCCAAAGAGGCCAGAATGCGCATTTTGGGCCTGATGAAGGACGCCATCGGCACCCCGGGCGAGCTGTCGGACTACGCGCCCAGGCTGTTCACGATCCACATCAAGCCCGAGAAAATCCGCGACGTCATCGGCAAGGGCGGCGAGACCATCCGCGCGATCACATCCGAAAGCGGCGCCGAGATCGACGTCGACGACGACGGGCGCGTCGTGATCGCCTCGCCCAGCCAAGAGAACGCGGCCCGGGCCATCGAGATGATCGAGAACATCGTGCGCGACGTCGAGGCGGGCGAGGTGTATGAGGGCAAGGTCACCAAGATCATCGACAACAACGTCGGCGCCATCGTGAGCTTCATGGACGGCAACAAGGACGGCATGGTGCACGTGAGCCAAATCGCCCACGAGCACGTCAAAAACGTCGGCGATTACCTCAAGGTCGGGCAAACCGTGAAGGTCAAAGTCTTGGAAATCGACCCGCGCGGCCGCTGCAAGCTGTCGATCAAAGCGCTGATTCCCCCGCCCGAGGGCGCGGCGGAGGGGGGCTCTCGCCGCCCAAGCGCCGAGAGGCCCGACCGCGCGCCCAGGCCCGAGCGCCGAGAGCGTTCGGATCGCGCGCCCAGGCCCGCTTCGGCGGGCCGCGGCCGGGGGGCCGAAGGCTCGGGCGCGGATCCTCGCCCGGGCGAGGGGATGTGATCGGTTCGGGCCGTTTGGGCAAAGAAGGCGGCTGACGCAGAGGGATGCTGCACATGCGAAAAACACTCCTGGCGCTGGGCGCCGCGACGCTGGCGGGGTTCGCCGCCGCCGTTGGGGCGGCGCCGGCCCCTTTTGACGCCGATCGGGCGGACATGGCGGTGGGCGACGCGGTTGCGCTCGAGGCGGGCTCTGAGGCGGACGATTCCGCCGCCGATTCGGCCGCGCCGGCCACAAAACAGGATCGGCGGGGTTGGGGCTTCGGCGAGCGCCGGGGCTCGGATGAGGCGAAGGCCGGTTCCGAAGCCGAGGAGTTTTTCGGCTCGCGGGACAACAAAGGCGAGCCCGTGCATTGGCGCAAGGTCGCGGGCCCGGACAGCGAGCCGCTGGACATCTACGGCTCCGACTACGGCTTGTCCACGGGCGGAGTCGGGCCATCCGGCATCGACGAGGCGGGCTTGACCCGGATTTTCCGGGGCGTGAACGACCGCGCCGTCACGGGCAGGATCGCCTACGAGCTGTCCGACGACGTGTCGGTCGAGGCGGATGGCCAAGACGCCCGGCCCGCCCAACCGGCCAAGCCCGCCTTGAGCCCCAACTACCCGCCCGCGTTCGCCTTGGGCCGGCCCGATTTGCGCATCACCGTCATCCCCAAAGACTCGATGCACGAGCCCGGAACCGCGAAGCTGCCCAAGCGCTCCGAGACGCCCGCCAAGGAGGTGATCTCCTACAAAAGCTCGGATTTGGCGGCGGCCTGCATCGTGGGGCAGCTGGAGACCCGGTTCCGGTTGCCCGCGAACTTTTTCGCCACGTACGACCACGCCGACGGCTCCAAAACCGTGGCTTTGGTCAACCCCTACTCGAAAAGCGAGGGGCTGTACATGGACATCGAGCCCTCCTCGGTGGGCAGCTCCATTCGCCTGTACGCCAACCACGCGGTGTTGTCGACCGCTTGGCTGCGCATGCCCGAGTCTTGCAAATAGCCTTCAAGGGCGGGAAACGCGCTTCGGCGCGTTTTTTTATTCGCCCTCGGCCGACGCCTTGGTTCAAAGGAAAAAGCATGGAATCCCCCGCATTGCCCCTTGAGTTCATCGAGCATCTGCGCCGGGCCTACGGCTCGGATGAGGCGGCGCGGCGCTACGTCGAGGCCGTCTCGGCGCCAAGGCGCGCAACCTACCGCCTGAACCCGCTGTTTTTTTCAAAGCCGGACGCGCGCTTGGCGCTCGGCGCCGTTGCGGATGGGGCGAATGCGCTTGGGGGCCGAGAATCGGCGGCTGCGGCCGCGGCGCTTGGGGATCAAGGCGCGGGCGCTGGGCGCGGGGCGGCGCCGAGTCGAAGCGATTGGGCCGAGGCGGCGGGCGCGCTGCTGCGCGCCGACGGCTCCGTCGCGCAATGCTTGGGCGATTTGGCCGCCGCCTTGGGCAAGGCTTGGGGGCCGACCGAAAAAATCCCCGGCCTGCCTTTTGCCTACGCGGCGGACGCCCAAGCGCGCGGGGCGATCAACCGTTCGCCTTTCGCCGCCATGGGCGCGCTGTACGTCCAAAGCCTGCCGTCGATGGCGGCGGCCGCGGCGCTGCGGGTCGCAAAGGGGGGCGAATCGCTCGAGTCGCCGTGGGCCGGCCGCAAGGTTTGGGCGCCGGCCGCATCGGAGCCCGGGCCCGAGCGCGAGGGCGGGGGCGACGAAGACGGAAAAGCCAAAGGCCGGGCTCGGGACGGGGGAGAAGCCGTCGGGGTCGGCGACGCCGGCGCTTGGGCGCGGCGCGGCTCAAGGGGCGCGAGGATGGCGGCGGCGCGGGGCGATGG
>CAJPTP010000140.1 GCA_905373555.1 uncultured Francisella sp.
GCGCTCGCCCGCGTCGCACAGTATCCCGTCGCCGGAACGACAAAAAGGCCATGGCTTGCGCCATGGCCTTTTGCGATTTGAGGGCCGGCGGGTTTAGATCAGCGCGCCCGCGCCCAATGCCAGAAACACCAAGGCCCCGACGAAGCGCAAGGCCCGCTCGGACACGCGCCGCGCGATCCAAGGCCCGAAAAACAGAGGCAGCAGGTTGGCCGAAACCACGGCCGCGGCGGAGCCCGCAACAACGGGCAGAACCGAGCCGAATTGGGCGCCCAGCATCGCGGCGGTGATTTGCGTTTTGTCGCCCATCTCGGAGAGGAAAAACAGCACGCCCGCCGTGAGGAATGCCCCTCTTTTTTCCAGCTTCTCCAGCTTGTTGTCTTTTTGAGCGCCCTCTTCGTCCGCTTCGCTTCGCTCGTCTTTTTTGCCGGGGCGCAACGCCCACAGCATCCACAAGCCCATGAGGATGAACAGCCCGCCCATGGCCTTGGGCACGATTTCGCTGTTGATGAAGCCGGAAAGGGCCGCGCCCGCGACCGCCGCGATCAGGTGGTTGAAAAACACCCCCGCCAGCATCCCCAACGCGATGGGGGTCTTCCTGCGAAACCGCACCGCCAGCATCAGCGTCAGCAGCTGGGATTTGTCGCCAAACTCAGAGAAAAAAACCGCCCCAAAAGACCACATGGCATGGTTGATCAAGTCCATTGCGCTCGCCTTCCTCAAATTCGCCGCGGAAACGTTTGAAAAAAGAAGAGGCAAACCGACGGCAAACCCGCCGCCCTTTTGCCCTCTTTTCAGTCTTGAAACGCCGAGGCGCGGAAGCGGCCGATTGTCGGCTTGGCTTCTGCGCGCCGCTGCCCCAAGACTCGCTGCGTTGGCGAATCCTCGATCCGGCCTTGGAAGGGGACTTCAGGTCCAAGGCCTGCGAACGCCAATGGCGCCGCCCGGCGCCGCCGGCCGGGCGCAACGAAGACCGTCGAAGGAAATCTTAGCCTCGACAATCTTAGCCATTGCTTAATTTCGCATTGTTTTCAATTAGTTATGAGAATAATAGCGCGCTTTTCTAAGCTCGCAATCCTATCGGTCCGGCGCCGGGCAAGGCAATCGGTTTGCGCAATCAAATATGCCCGCATGGGAAAGCGGAGTAGAGGGAAAAAAGGGCTTCCGCCCGGGGTTTGACCAAGGCCGGGCGCGGCGCATCGAATCGACGGCTGCGCGGCGCAAGCCCGGGCAGAGCGGCGCAATCGGCCCCGTCGCGCGGATTCGGGCCGGGCGCGGCTCATGGGGACGCGATCCGCGCGCGCGGAAAAATCAGGCGCGCGGCGGCCAAGGCGCGGGCTTGAAGGGGCGCTGAGCTTGAGGCTGATGTATGATCGAAAGGCCGCCCCGGCGCCCAAGGCGGGATCGGGGTTTTCGCTCGGCGCGGCAAGGCGGCCGGGGCGACGGCCGCCCGGTTGCCTTTGCATTCGCCCGCCAAGTTCGGGACACAGAAAGGATGGCCATGCAAGCCTGCGACGCCAAGCGCTCCTGCGCGTTCAAGACGTTTTTCCAAAACACCTTTTTGGGGCTGTCCTTCCCGTACAGCTTCAAGTATTACCTGTTCGGCGCCCTGATCGCCTATGTCTGCGTCGTGTATCTGCCCGACTTCGCGGCCAACCCCTGGGTGATGGCGGGGCTGACCTTCGACGCGGCGTGGGTCATGGCGGCGAAGGTTTTGCTGTTCCCCTACGCCATGTTTTTGGTTGATTGGGCGGGGGCTTTGCTGTTTCGCAACGCGCCCGCCCGGGCGGCCGGAAACATCGACGTTTGGCCGGTTTTGGGCAAGTTTGTCGTGATGTGCGCCGTTTTGCCGTTTTGCTTGTACGCGGCGCCTTTCGGCTTGATCGCCTTGGGGATCGTCAACTGTCGGCGCGCCCGATCCGCGTCCGCTTCCGATCCCGACTCCGTTCCCGCCGAAGCGGCGGACCAATCCGCCGTCGTTGAATCGCTCGACGCCAAGAAGCCCGACGAAAAGCCCGAGACGGATTGATCAAATGGGAGAGCGGGCGGCGGTTGGGCAGCGGCGCAGGGTCTGCGCGGGCGGGGCGCCTCGGGCAAAACGCCGCCCGGCCGACTGCGCTTCGCGCAACGAATAGGGAGGTTGGGGAGCGTTCGGCGCGCTTCGAGGGGCTCGGGCTTGTTGCGCGGCCGCTCCTCTCCCTCAAAGGTCAAACAAAAGAGGCGGCCCGAATCCGGGCCGCCTCTTTTGTTTTGACCGTGTCTCCCGGCCTTCGGGCGCCGCGAAGCTCAAACCTCTTTGCTTTCTTTCTCATTTGAAGACGCGCTTGGGCTTTTCCGGGGCGCGCCGGCCGCTCTCTTCCCCATTCCCGGCCGCGCCGCTTTCCCGGATGGAGGCGGCATGCATTCCGGCTCAAGCCCCATGACGGCGCTTGGGGCGGCGCTTTGCGCGAAACGGTTTGTGGGCGTCGTTTGGACGGCGCCGCCGCAGCGGGGCCCCTGTCGAAGCCGAATCCGCGGGCGGGCAACGTAATGGCGGCAAAAATCGGCGCGACTCGGCGCGACGGCGAACTGATGAGGCGCCGAGCCTCGCGGCGCCGACTCGCTTTCGGCCCGCGCATTGCGCGCGGGGCCGCAGGCCGGCTCGCAACGCCCGGCGCGGCGCGCCCATGGTCTTGCCCATCAGGTTGGGGGCTTCTTGGGTCCGGATTTGAGTTTGGGTTTCGGTTTGGTTTTGGGTTGGGATTTGGGTTGGGGGCGCGGATCCGTCGCGACGTTCGCCGTAGTCGCCAAGCCGGCTTGGGCGCGATTTGCGACGGCGGCGTTTTGCCTTGACGCCGCATGAGTCTTTCCCCGCGCCCGGGTTGGCACGGCCGGGCGCGGGGCGGCGCTTTGGTTTGCGCTGCGCGTTTGGGCTCGTTGGGGCTTTTTCGCGGGGGCGTGTCGGGATGCGCCGTCCGGGCCGTCGGATCCTGCGTCTCGCTTGGCATGGGCGTCTTGGGCGATGGCGGCGTCGCCCGCCGTTTTTTCGGGCCACTCGCACAGATCGTTGATCAGGCATGAGGCGCAATCGGGTTTGCGCGCCTTGCACACGTAGCGGCCGTGCAAAATGAGCCAGTGGTGCGCCCTGCCCAAGAAAGGCTTGGGGATGGCGGCCGTGTCGTCCAACTCGACCTCCAGCGGGGTTTTGCCTTGCGACAGGCCGATGCGGCGGCTGACCCGAAAGATGTGCGTGTCCACGGCGAAGGCGTCTTTCCCAAAGGCGACGTTCAGCGCGACGTTGGCGGTTTTGCGCCCCACGCCCGGGAGCGATTCCAGCTCCTCTCGGGTTTGCGGCACCTCGCCGCCGAAGCGCTCGACCAAGATTTGGCTGCACTGCACAACATGCTTGGCTTTGGAGCGGTACAGGCCGATGGATTTGATCGTCTGCGCCACCTCTTCGGGGTCAAGCTTGGCCATCGTTCGGGCGTCGGGGGCAAGCTTGAACAGCGCGGGCGTGCATTTGTTGACCGACGCGTCGGTGGCTTGGGCCGAAAGCATGACGGCGATCAGCAGCTCGAAGGGGTTGCGGAAGTTCAGCTCGCTGCGCGGATCAGGATTGGCGCGCTCGAATCGCCTGAACATTTCCTCGACTTTCTCTTGTTCCATTCTTTCCGTTTCCTTGCCCTTTGCCTATTGCTCTTTGCCTTTTGCCCCGATGAATCGGCGGCAAATTGGGCCGCCTGGGCTCGCGCCGTTCCTGTTTTTTCCATGGCCAAGGTTCAGCGGGCCGCCGAAGCTTGGGTTCGGGTCGAACGGTTTGGGCGCCGGGGCTTCGCCGGAGGTCAAGATCATAGCCGACTTGAGCTTGGCGCGCTTGCATGGAACAGAGTGTTGCGCCGCGAACAGGCTTGCCGGCCGAGCAAGGCCGGGCCCTGGCGGGGCGGCTTGCGCCGCTTTTCCCTTCCTCTCTCTTCCCTCCCCGCCCCACACACAATCACACACACTTTCACCGACATGCTCTCGCGCGCATGCGCTTGCGCTCCGCCGCGCTCTGTCTATTGAACTTGGCGCGCGCCTTGATCGTCCGGCCGAGGTTCTGCGCCTTCGGCGCCGGGCGCCCTTTGCGCCCCTTGCGCTGGCTCGGCATGGCTTGGCGTTGGGATTCGCCCGCGCTTGTCGCGTCTTGCGGGTCGCCCGCGCCTTGGCGGTCGGCGCGCCGCGCGGTGAGGGACGGTCGGGCGTTGGGTTCAATGATCGCGTTGGCTTGTCGCGGGGCGCGCCGAC
>CAJPTP010000141.1 GCA_905373555.1 uncultured Francisella sp.
AGGCCGGGAACGACCCGACGGACGTCAAGGAAATCACCGCGCCCGACCTCACGCCGCTGCCCCCCATCGACGCCACGATCAGCCCCGACGGAACCAAAGTCACCGGCACCGGGGAGCCCGGATCGACCATCATCGTCAAGAACAAGGACGGCAGCAAAGAGTGGACGGCAACAGTCGACAATGACGGCAATTACACGGTCAATCTCGACCCCGCCCAAAGAAACGGCGAAACCCTCAAGGCGCACGCCGAGAAGGCCGGGAACGACCCGACGGACGTCAAGGAAATCACCGCGCCCGACCTCACGCCACCCGAGCTCAACATTGTCTCCACGGACAACCAAGGGCATATTGTTTTCACCACTAATGAACCGATCAGCTTAGAATCAGGTGGAGTTGAGGTCACTGATCAAAACGTTGCGAACAAAAAATACGACGGATCATGGAAATTGATTCCAGACTCTGGAAACAATACTTACAAATACGAGTTCACACCGAAAAATGACGGAGATTTAACAAACGGCGAGAAAGTGCTCGTCACTGTGAAAGACCTGAATAACAATTCATCTGTCCCCAAACCAGCGCTAGCGCAAGACGTTCCGACAGCGATCGGTGATTTTGATATTCAGCTCTCCGACGGAACAAACGTCGGGGAATACACAAACGATCGAAATCTCAAGTTGCGGGTCTCTTTGAACAGAAAGCCTGGCCCCAAAGAAAGCCTTACGTTGCATATTGAGCAAAATCTGATTGACCCACACACAAACGAAACTGCGGCAGGAAAGACATTCGAATACCATGTCAAGGATGACGACATTAAGTCCAGCACAATAAACGGAAAAACTAATTGGTACATTGAAAAAAGCATTGCCGAGTTGACTGATCAGACTGGTTCGTTGGCAAGCACGACGGGCACTCAATACAAAGTAAAAGGGGAAATTGCCAAGAATGGCAGTTCAAATGGAAGTAAAGAAGATAAAGTTATATTGGATACTGTTGTTGAACTGCCTGTAGTAGAAATGCCGAAGTTCCACGCCGGAACAAAGAACATTAATGGGTTCAACTTAACGGGCGAAAATGAGGCATCTTATGTTCTAAATATCAAAGATAAAACTAACTCCGATCCAAAAACGAACACTAAAACAGTCACTGCTTCCGACGGATCTGACGGTAATATCGACGGAAAGGCGAAAATGACAATCGACAACAATGTATTTCCCGCCGATAGACAAGGCAACTTGGATGTTACATTGACTGTAACCGACAAAGCAGGGAACACTAAAACAGGAAAAATATCTTACATTAACGTGTTAAATGCCGATTTAAGTCCAGACTCAGGAATCAAGTACGATACCTTGCTGAACACAAGTAAAAAAACTGGATCAGGGAATGACAGTCTTTTGACCGACAGAGGAGACCAGAAGAACGACTACCTACTTATTAAAGATCGAATTGTTAATGCAAATTTAAATACCGGTGAAGGAGACGATTTTATCTATGTTGATGGGCATTTTACAGGAAATTCAACTGTTGAATTAGGCGATGGTAATAACACATTTATTATTAAAGGTGATACAAATAGATTTTCAAAACAAGTAATCAATGCTGGAAAAGATGATGATTTTGTTAAAGTCGGAAACAACCTTGACAGCGCTACGATTAATCTTGATGATGGTGATAACTATTTACAGGTTGGTAGTAATCCAGTATTAGATGGAGGTTATATCACAAATAAATCGACAGTCACAATGGGGAATGGGAACGACGTATTGCTTGTAAGAACAAATATTGAAAACTCTTCAATTAATCTTGGCAATGGGAATAATTTTATTTCACTAGGTTCAGGAAAAGATATGGGTAACCGTGGATATTTCAGTGAAAATACAAATATCACAACAGGAGACGGGAACGATGTTGTTGAAGGAAACTATGTATCTTCCGTTTCTACCAGTACAACAGAAATTGACCTTGGATCCGGAAACGATATTTTTAGACTTAATCATATGAGATCAGTTTTTGGAAATTTCAATCTGAGATTGGGAGCGGGAGATGACATATTCGAGTTGAAGGATACGGATTACACGAACGGAATGTTCACTGGTAAAACAAAGATATATTTCGACGGAGATAATCACGGAGATGGATTTGATAAACTCATATACGGAAATAATGGTAATAATCTAGCTTCAGGAACAAATAAAAATAATGTCAAATTAGATTTGAAGCAAATTGAAGGTCTAGATCAAATTATTGACCAATCCGAAAGGGAATTCACAGTCAATCTGAGCAAAAGCGATTTCGACAACAATAAGAATGGTTACGACAATAAATTCTTCGTTGACGGAACAAACAAAACGAACGTTAATATGTCACGAGAATTTTTAAGGGATGAAAATAAAGATATGACTGGGGACGGAACCAACGGACACGGAAGCGATGGAGTGGAATATCACGCCTACTCCAATGGCTCTGGCTTTACGATCTATATCGACAAAGATATCTCCAATTTCGGTTATTTGTGATTATTGATTGGATGAGGGTGTTATCTTGGGCATGTAAAAACGCCGCGCAAATGCGCGGCGTTTTTTTTTACGAAGTCGCTCTGCTCGGCGCAAGGCCATCGGCTCAAAACAAAGCGGTAGGAGGCAGAGCGAGAAAGCCGTTGCAGCGCTGCGCGCAAAAAATGACATGCGGTCGGGATCGAAAAAATGCGCCGCGCTGCGTCGCAGCTTTCTCGCGGGATTTTCTCCGCTTTCGGGCTAAATTAAGATATCCGGAAATTGAACGCTAACGCCTAACGCGAGCCGCCACTCTCACCCACATTTGGGACTGCGGCAAACGGGCAGTCCGCTCTTTTTTGCTTGCGGCGATCCTCCGCCCGTCACAAAACGATCATCAAAAGACGGGCCCGATCGGTCCGCTTCCAACCGCTCAACCCTTGCTACATTCACCCCAAGCAAATTACGTCGAAAGGCGCGAACCCCGCGTGGGCCGAGTGTGTCGCTGACAACTCAATCTGTTCCGGCCATGTTCGAAAGGTTCGCGCCCCGGGTTGGCGAACGGCCGCAAGCATCATCTCAAAACGAACAATGACGCTCGACGTCTTGCTTTTTCGCTTGGCATCCCATGCTTTTGAACCAACGGCTTGCCGCCGTCTAAGCTTGGTCGCGATACACGTTCAGCGCCGCCCAAGTTTGGGAGGTCGGCATCACTTCGATGGAATTGACGTTGACGTGGGATGGGCGATCCAGCAGCCAGACCACGACGTCGGCGATGTCCTTGGCGGTGACGCAGCTCACGTTTTCGTAGACGGCCGCCGCGCGCTTGTCGTCGCCCTTGAAGCGGACGTTGGAAAACTCCGTGCCGCCGCACAGCCCGGGCTCGATGTTGCTCACGCGCACGCCCGTTCCGACCAAATCGTTGCGCAGGTTGCGCGAAAACTGCTTCACGTAGGCCTTGGTCGCGCCGTAAACGTTGCCGCCCGGATACGGGTACGAGCCCGCGATCGAGCCCATGTTGATGACGTAGCCGCGCTTGCGCCGGGCCATTCCGGGCAAAACCTTGCGGGTGAGGTAAGTCAGGCCGGTCACGTTGGTGGCGATCATCTGCAGCCAATCGTCGGGATCGGTCTCCTGGGCTTTTTCCAAGCCCAAGGCTTTGCCCGCGTTATTGACCAAGACGTCCACTTCCTTCAGCTCATCCGGAATCGCATCCCAAGCGGCGTCGATTGATTTCGCGTCGGAGACATCCATTTGCAGAGGGTGGAAGTTTTCGCCCAAGCGCCGGCGCATCTCCTCAAGCTTGCCCATTCTGCGCGCGGCGCCGATGACGCGATAGCCCTTCTCGACCAAAGCGGCGCAAATGGCTTCGCCAAATCCCGCGCTTGCCCCCGTGACCAATGCGATCATTCTGATCTCCCTTGTTTTCAGTTTGCGTTGCTTGGCCCGCTTGATGAAGACTCGGCAAGCCCAAGCGTCGTTTTTCGGCGCCGACTCCCGGCTTGCCGCCGCCCGGGCGTCGGCCGCCCAACCGATCGTTGGCACCGATCCCGGCTTCGTCGCCGGCCTCGGCGCAGGCGCCAGGCTCAACCCGGCGTCGCGCCCGACCGGCCGGCGGCCGGATCTGAAACGGACGCGCCCCGGAAAAACCGCCAAGCCAAGCGGCCGCCGCCCGGTTCTGTCTGTCTCTTCAACGGGCCGCTGAAGCTCGGACGCGCCTCTTTTGCGACAAGATCGCCGTCTCTCCGTTCCGC
>CAJPTP010000142.1 GCA_905373555.1 uncultured Francisella sp.
AAGTTTGTCTTCGGAAAGGAAAGCCGCCAAAATGAATTAGCAAACACACCCTAAGACCTACCGCCCCGGGGAGAAAAGCGAACTTGCGCGCCCCCGGGATGAGGAATGGATCCGAAGCCGGGATCCGAACACCCCCTCGGGGTCGGCCGCCCGGCGCGGCGCCGGCGTCGCAAAAGGCCCGGTGTCCGCCCAACGGCGCAGCGGCGATCGCATCGGTCCGATCGCGCAGCGTTGAGCGAGGATCGAAGGGAAGATAAGGAAGATAGGTGCAAGCGGCTTAGGCGAAGCGGCGCCCGAAGCGGGGGGCGCGAAGTCACCTTATAATGCCGGTTTGGCCATCCGGGCTTGGGCGGGATTCGCGCCCGGATCAAGACGGCGCTTTGCGCCTGCCGGACATTTTTGGGAACGTCGCACATGGCATTCGAAACGATCGAAAGCGCGCTGCTCGCGCGCGGCAATTCTTCGCCCAAACCGGGCAAAGTTTCCGAAAGCGGAGGGGATATCGACCCCGCCCTCGCATCCATCGCGCAATCGTTCGCGCAGGCGGCCAAGAGCATCTCGGCTTTGGTGCGCAAAGGCGGCTTGGCCGGGGTTTTGGGGGAGGCCGGCAGCGAAAACGTCCAAGGCGAAAACCAAAAGAAGCTCGACGTCTTGGCCAACGAGCTGGTCAAGGAGGCCTTGCGCGCGAACCCCTGCGCCCGAGCGGGCGTGTCGGAGGAGGATGAGGAGTTCTTCACGCTCAAAACCGCCAACCAATGCGACGCCCCGCGGCAATACGTCGTCTTGTTCGACCCGCTCGACGGCTCGAGCAACATCGACGTCAACGTGTCGGTCGGCACGATCTTTTCCGTCTACGAAATCGCCGCGGGCAAGGAGATCGAGCCATCCGACTTTTTGCGCCAGGGCCAAGACCAAGCCATGGCGGGATTCTTCGTCTACGGGCCGCGCACCGAGCTCATTTTGGCCTGCGCGGGGCGAACGTTGATTTTCACATTGGATCCGGAGCGCAACGAGTTCATTTTGACAGCCGATTCGCCCCAAGTGCCCGAGCAATGCGCCGAGTTCGCCGTCAACATGTCCAACCGGCAGTATTGGCAGGAGCCCGTGCGCGAGTACGTCGACGAGCTCATGGCGGGCAAGAACGGCCCCAGGGGCAAGTACTACAACATGCGCTGGGTCGCCTCGATGGTGGCCGAGGTCGATCGCATCCTCAACCGCGGCGGCGTGTTCATGTACCCGTGGGACGCCAAAAACCCGCAACGGGCGGGCAAACTGCGGCTGATGTACGAGGCGAACCCCATGGCCTTGATCATGGAAAACTGCGGGGCCGCCGCCTCCACCGGGCGCGGGCGCATCTTGGAGGCGCGCCCGGCGTCGTGGCATGAGCGCGTGCCCGTTTTCTTGGGCGCCAAGGAGGAGGTGGATCGGGTGACGGGCATGATCGAGCGCCACGAATCCAAGGAACGCGCGGCGCGGCGCGGCGCGCCCGCCGGGGCGGCCAAGCGCGCCGCGGGCTCGTCGGGCAAAGGCGAAAGCGACGGCGACGGCGGCGCCGACTCCGACCCCGAGCGAGGGCAATCGAGCGGCCGAGGATCGCTTCGGCAAGCGACGCCGGACCGCTCAATCGCCCCCGAACCGCAAAAGCCTCGGCCCAAGACGCGCGTCGGGCGCGCCGGCGCCCGCTCCCACGCCCAAGCCGGCCGCAGCGCCGACCTGTTCGCGCCGGGCGGCGCCGAGGCGGGCGAACTTGGGTTCGTCGATCGCGCCGATCCCGTCGAACCCGCAACCGCCGAGGAACCCGCGAAACCTGCCGAGGCGCCTGAACAATGCGCGCCGCGCCCTGCGCGCGCGAAACGAACGCGATCCGTCGACGCCGACGCGGCGCCAAGCGCGCCCGGCGCGGGATCGGCGGATGAATCCCGGGTCGACGGCGCCCCGGCCTTGATCGCCGATTGCGCCGAAGCGCGCCCAACGCCGGCGGCGAAACGAACGCGCAAAGCGGCCGTTCGCGCGCCGCGCGCCGGCGTTTCATTGTTCGACGGCTCCGAGGGCTCGGACGCCCCGGAGCCGACGCCCGCGTCTTTGGGCCCGGCGCAATCGGGCGCCCAAGCGGTCGCCGGCGCCGACGTCGGCGCCCGATCCCGCCCCGCCTCCCAAACACGCTCGCCCCGGCCCGATGAAGCGAACGCAGACGGCAACGACGACGCATCGCCGTCGACAAAGCCCAACCATGCCAGGCTGAGGGGGGATGCCGATCCAAGCGGAGAAGAGCGGGGCAACGGCGAAGACACGGCCCAACCCTCGGTTTCGACGTCAAGCCGCGCGGGCGCCTTGGCGTTGGGCCCCGCCGAGTCCCCAAGCGCGATTCGGCGCGCCGGCGCAAGCTTGGGCGGGAGCCGTCGAGCGGATCCCAAACTTGCGCGCTACGACTATTGCATTCACACCGACGGCGCCTGCTCGGGCAATCCGGGGCCCGGCGGCTGGGGGGCCGTGATCGATGATTTGCGCCTGGGGCGGACCAGGGAGATGAGCGGAGCCGCCCGCGTCAAAACCACCAACAACCGCATGGAGCTGCAGGCCGCGATCGAGGCGCTGCGCGCCATCAAAGAGCCGTCGCGCATCTTGGTGCGCAGCGACTCGCAGTACGTGGTCAACGGCATGAACGGCTGGCTTGCGGGTTGGATCAAAACGGGCCGCATCAACAAAGTGGGCAAAGGCGAGGTGCAAAACGCCTCGATGTGGATGGAGCTCAAAGCCGCCGCAGATTTCCATCGGCTTGTCGCTTGGGAGTGGGTGCGCGGCCACAACGGCGACGCGCTCAACGAGCGCGCCGACAGGCTCGCCGTGGCGGGATCCGAGCGCTCCGCTACGATTTTGCGCGGATGACGCCCAAGGCGGCGGCCGCTCGAACGGCGCGAAGCAAGAGTCCCCCCCTTCAGCGCGCTGTTGCCGATCGGTCGCTCGTCATGCCCCGATCGCCGTGACTCGCAAACGCCCGACTTGACCGGCCCCTTGACCGCGCGTCCAACGCAGTGGCGCGAAGGATTCAAGCGCGCCGACTGAATGGTTTTTGCGCTCTTCCCTTCCGACCCAAAGCAAAACGAGCCTCTTTCGAGGCTCGTTTTTTTATTTTTTCATGCAATGGGCATGAGGAAGATCGGGGTGACCGGCTTGAGCGCAGACTGCGAGGGAATCGGCCGGAAAACGGACAAGGTTTCGCCGCGCCGGTTTGCGAAGACCGCCGACCCAAGAGGGGGCCAAGCGCGGATGCGGTTGCCGGAAAAAGCAACCGGATCGAGACGGGGCGCTTGGCTCATGAGCCCATGAGACCATGAGGCCGGCAGGAAAAACCGAACGCATAAAAACGAGGCTTGAGCAGCGAACGCAAGCGCGCCGCCCGCCTTTAGGCCGCGCCAACCCAGCTCGCGCAGCGCGTCGATCAACAGTCGCCTAAGCCGACCGGCCGCCCCTTTCCGCAGCACCCCTTTTTTGCGGGGCGTCATGCGATTCAGCCCCGCCGGCTGGCCCCTTGCCTCTTCAAGTTGAACAGTGAGACAAACAATCCGCCCGAATACGGGAATACAGCGGCAGGCAATACGGATCGGCGGGCAAACGCGCATGGCGAACCTAAGGCAATGGATGACGAAACCAATCCTTGATCTCGAAGCGCTCGTCCGATTTCTTTCAATCGTCGGATTTCATTTGCGCCTATCAAGTCGCATGGCTTGAACGATTGAATCGTTTGGACAGCGCCGATCGATTCGCCTTCCCCGCCTTTGCCAATGCGCTTTTTTCGCTCGGCGCCGTTGCGCAAAGTTGATCCCGGCTTGTCGACGACGCCGTTTGATTGTTCGGCAAACGCATCGCCAATGCGCCGAATGCGCCGTTGCCGTCGCAAACTGTCCGGCGCGAAGGCACCGGTTTCGCGCGATCCGGCTTGAGCGCATCCCGCCGCATTTTTTGAAGGACGGCCTCGATTCAACGCAGAAGCTTCGCCACGATCCGGCCGCAGCGCGCGCAACCAACCACAAATCAACGCAAACCAAAAACACGGCGCAAGCCGGGCGCGAGCCGCCCGATCGCTTCGCGACGCGCCCTCAAAGCCGCGCCGGAAGCGCAGCCCGGAGCGGCGGCGATGATGGATGCGCGCCGCATGCGCGCGCGGGTGAGCGGCGTGCGCGGGTGGGGGCGGAGG
>CAJPTP010000143.1 GCA_905373555.1 uncultured Francisella sp.
GGGCCGCGCGCGAAAGGTCGGCGGGGAATAAAGCGAGGAGAAGGGAAGCGGTGGGGGATGGGAGCAAGAAAAGACGCGCGGTCAAGGTTTGGCGCCAAGCGACGCCTCGACCGCAGCCTGAATGGCCGCCCTGGCGCCCGCGCTCTCCATGGCCATCACCCCGCGAATGGTGGTGCCGCCCGGCGAGCACACCTCGTCTTTGACGGCGGCGGGGATTTTTCCCGTTTCCGCCATCAGCCGCGCCGTGCCCTCAAAAACGGAGCGCGACAGGGCGTAGGCGTCGGCGCGCTTGAGGCCGTGCTTGACGCCCGCGTCGGCCATGGCCTCGATCAGGACGCTGACAAACGCGGGGCCGCAGCCCGAGATGGCGCCAGCGGCGGCCATCAGCTCATGGGGCAGGCGCAGGGTCGAGGCGCAGCCCGCAAGCAGCTTTTCGACGCGCGCCAAGGTCTCTTCATCGGATTGCGGCGACAGCTCAAAGCACACGGCGCCCTTGCGCACGCCGATGGGCAGGTTGGGCATGCATTGGGCGCAGCGCGTCCCCTCGGGCAGCCACGAGCGCAGCATCGCCAAACTCACGCCCGCCGCGACGCTCACGACGATCGCGTTTTTTTTCAGGGCGTGGCCGATTTCCCCGCATGCGCCTTCGATCAGGTGGGGCTTGACGCACAGAAAGCAAAAATCGCACCGCGAAGCCGCGTCGGCGTTGCTTTTGGCGTACGCCGCGCCCCATTGCTCGGCCTTTTGGCGCCCTTTGGCGGCGTTGGGCTCCCAAAACACGACGTCGCGCGCGGACACGGCGCCGGATGCGATCAGGCCCCGAGCGATTTGCTGCCCCATATTCCCAAAACCCACGAACGATACCGTCATTTTTTCCCCTCGAACAATCCCTCGCTCGCCGTTTCGCCCGCCCGGCGCGAATGACCCAAAACGGCGGGGCGAAACGGCGACAATTAAACGAACCGCTTTGCCAAAAAAAACGCAAGGCCAAACGACCTTGCGCCATTCAAAGCCGCCCCCGCGGAAGGCCAAGCCATCCGCAGGGGCGCCTTGAAGCCCGAAATTCCGAAGCCAATCGGCCGACCGGCCAATCGGCCAAAGAGCCAAGCAAAACCCGCGCCGCAAAAACCGGCGAAGCGCGGGGGCGGATGCCCGGCTCAAGCGCCCGCGGGGCGCATCAGCTTGGAATGGGCCTCTTGAAGCGGGAAGAACTCCATCGCGCCCTCGAAGTCCTCTTTTTGCGCTTGCGGCTTGCCCCTCACGGCGTCCAAGTAACCCACAATGCCGTCGACCACCGCCTTGCCGCCCGCCAAGGTCGTGTACAGGGGAATGCGCTGGCTTAGGGCGTTGTGGCGAATGTAATGGCTGTCGTTGATGGCTTCGGGGGTGGGCGTGAGCGTGTTGATGATCAGCTGCACTTGGCCGTTTTTGATCGCGTCGCCGATGTGCGGCCGCCCCTCTTGCAGCTTCTTCACGGGCTCAACCCCCGCCACGCCGTGGCGCGTGAGGTACTCCGCCGTTCCCTTGGTCGCGCACAGGCTGAAGCCCAAGCGCGACAGATCCTTGGCCAAGACGACCAAGTCCGCCTCATCGCCCTGATCCTCGGGCCGATCCTCGATGCGCAGGGACAAAAACGCCTTGCCCTGCTTGGGGATCGTCTCGCCCGCCCCCAGCTGCGACTTGAGGTAGGCCTCGGCGAAGGTGCGGCCGATGCCCATGACTTCGCCCGTGGAGCGCATCTCGGGGCCGAGGATGGTGTCGACGCCCGGAAACTTGACGAAGGGAAAGACCGATTCCTTGACCGCGTAAAAGCCGTCGGGCACAACCTCCCGCAACCGGCCCAACTCCTTGAGCGTCCGGCCCGCCATGACCTTGGCCGCGACCTTGGCCCAAGACACGCCCGTGGCCTTGGAAACGAACGGCACCGTGCGCGACGCGCGGGGATTGACCTCCAAAACGTACACGACGCCGTCTTGGATGGCGAACTGAACGTTCATCAACCCGCGCACGCCCAAAGCCAGCGCCATGCGCTTGGTTTGCTCCATCAAGGCCTCGTCGGCGGGAATCTCGCGATCCGTCTCGACCCCGCCCTCGAACGAAGCGACCTTGACCTTCTTGCTGTGCAGCGAATACGGCGGCAGGCAGCACGCCGAATCGCCCGAGTGGATGCCCGCCTGCTCAATGTGCTGCATGATGCCGCAAATCACGGCGTCGGTTCCGTCGCAAATGCAATCGACGTCCACCTCGATGGCGTGGCTAAGGTAGCGATCCAGCAGCACGGGGCTGTCCTCGGACACGCGCACCGCCTCCAGCATGTAGGTCAAAAGCTGCTGCTTTGTGTGGACGATTTGCATCGCCCGCCCGCCCAAGACATAGGAGGGGCGAACCACCAAGGGATAGCCGATCGCCTCGGCGATCCGCACCGCCTCGGCCTCGGCGAACGCCGTGCCGTTGCGCGGCTGCACCAAGCGCAGCTCGTCGAGCTTGCGCTTGAAAAGCTCGCGATCCTCGGCCTCGTTGATGCTCTCGGCCGTCGTGCCGATGATCTTGACCCCCGCCTTGGCCAAAGGCGTCGAGATCTTCAGCGGGGTTTGGCCGCCGTAATGGACGATGACCCCCACCGCCGCGGCGTCGGCCGCATCGACGGCGGAGTCGGCCAAAGCGGCCTTGGACAGCGCCCTGTTTTGCTCCAAGTCGAGAATCTCCAGCGTGTCCTCGACGGTGACGGGCTCAAAATACAGACGGTCTGAGGTGTCGTAATCGGTCGAGACGGTCTCGGGGTTGCAGTTGACCATGATCGTCTCGTAGCCCTCCTCTTTGAGGGCTTGGGCGGCGTGCACGCAGCAGTAGTCGAACTCGATGCCCTGCCCGATGCGGTTGGGCCCGCCGCCCAGAATCGCGACTTTCCTGCGGCTCGTCGGCTCCGCCTCGCACTGCTCGCCGTTGTAGGTGGAGTACATGTAAGCCGTGTCGGTGGGGAATTCCCCCGCGCAGGTGTCCACCCGTTTGTACACGGGCCGCACGCCAAGCTCCCAACGGCGCAGGCGCACGCAGGTTTGCCGTTCATTCCACAGCGACGCGAGCGCTCGGTCGGAAAAGCCCTTGCGCTTGGCCGCGCGCATCGTCTCGGCGTCGATCAGCTTCAGCGCCGTGCGCGTGAGGCAATTGCGCGCGCTCGCCCCCGCCCCGTGGCAGCCCGGAACCGGCCGCGCCGCGGGCTCCGCCCCGGAGCGCGAGAACTCCTCGTCGGCCCTGCGCTTGAGATCGACCAAACGGCGCTCGGTTTGAACCAAATCCTCGATTTGGCGCAAGAACCATCTGTCGATCTTGGTGATCTCGTACACCTGCTCCACGCCCATGCCCATTCTGAAGGCGTCGGCCACGTACAGCGCCCGGTCGGGCCCCGGGGAGGCCATTTCCTTGCGGATCTTGTCCAAATCCTTCGTTTGCGGATCCAGCCCGCGCAAGCCCGTCTCCAAGCCGCGCAGAGCCTTTTGGAAGGCCTCTTGGAAGGTTCCGCCCAAGGCCATCACCTCGCCCACGGACTTCATCTGGGTGGTGAGCCTGTCGTCGGAGCCCGGGAATTTCTCGAAGGCGAAGCGCGGGGCCTTGACCACCACGTAATCGATCGACGGCTCGAAGGATGCGGGCGTGCGGCCGCCCGTGATGTCGTTTTTCAGCTCATCGAGGGTGTAGCCCACCGCGAGCTTGGCGGCGATTTTGGCGATGGGGAAACCCGTGGCCTTCGAGGCCAAGGCGCTGGAGCGCGAGACGCGCGGGTTCATTTCGATGACGATCATGTCGCCGTTTTCGGGGTTGACGGCAAACTGCACGTTCGCCCCGCCCGTGTCGACGCCGATCTTGCGCAAAACGGCGCACGCCGCGTCGCGCATGATCTGGTACTCCTTGTCCGTGAGCGTCTGAATCGGCGCGACCGTGATCGAATCGCCCGTGTGCACGCCCATGGGATCGAAGTTTTCGATCGAGCACACGATGATGCAGTTGTCGGCGCGGTCGCGCACGACCTCCATCTCGAACTCTTTCCAACCCAGAACCGACTCCTCGATCAAGACCTCATGGGTGGGCGAGGCCGCGAAGCCGCGCTTGCAGATCGCCTCAAACTC
>CAJPTP010000144.1 GCA_905373555.1 uncultured Francisella sp.
AACAAACAGAAAATCAAATGAAAAGCGAAAGCCGCAAAAAAAAAGGAAACGGCCCGGCGCGGCGATCGGAAAGAAAAACCGGGAAACGAAAAACCGGAAATCAAAAATCCGGGCGCAACGGCAAGTCTAAAAAAGGGGCGCGCCAAGCAAGAGGGCATGGCGCGCCCGAAGCGGCCGCTTGCGCCCAAGGCGCGAGCTCAATTCAAAGCAAAGCTTGGGCGCGCGCCTTCGGCTATCGCCCAAAGAAGGGGCGAAACAAAACCTCCATCCCGCCGCCCGGCGCCGCCGATGCGGCCCGATCCTCGCCTTGACGAAGGAACAAGGAAGCCGGCCGATCCGATCCCCAATCCGCCGGCCGGGGCTCGGAGCCTGAGCCTGCGTTCGGTCTGCCGGGCGCCGAAAGCGTTCGGAAAGCGCATTGGGCCGGATTGCGGCGGGCCGGAAGCCTGCCGGCCCGCGCTCGCTTTCTTCCGCCGTTGCGCGGTTGCTTGGGCCTGCGCTCGGCCGGCCGCAAGCCGGGCCGTTCATCGACGTGTTCGCGCCGGTTGGAGCAGGCCGGTTCGTCGGCATGGGTTTGGGGGCACGCGCCGCCCTGCGTCTAGCTCAAAGCGTCGAATCCGCCGTCGCGCTGCGCTCGCGGGCGTCCGGCGAGTCAAAACAAGATCCGCGTCTTGCCCGGCTGCGCCCAATCGGCGCCCAAGGCCGACGCGGGGGAGCGGTTGCGGCGGTGGGCTTTTGAGTCCGGGCGCCGCGCCCGGACGGCGCCGCTAGAGCGGAACCGCCGGCGTTTCGGCGCTCGGCCCGTTCGGCCGATTGGGGTTTGAGCTTGTTTCGTGAATTCGTTGGGTTTGCCGCCGTCCGTCGGCGCCCGGGCCGAGTCGTTGGGTTTAGGCCGTGCGCAAAGCCGGACTGCGCCGCCGGACGCCGGGCTTCGCGGGCTGATCCGGCGCGCCTTCCTCAAATTCGCTCAAGGCGGGCTCGCCTTGGGTTTTTTCCATTGTCGGCGCGTCGCTTCGGCGCGCCGATCCCGCCGTGGGCGTCTCGGGCTTTGCGGACGTTTTGCCCGCCGCATCCTTGGCGTCGGCCGCTTTGGCCTCGCCCGGGGGCTCTCCCTTGCCCATTTTTCCGTCTTGGCCGTTGTCTTTGGCGTTGCCCCGCCCGTTGTCCTTGCCGGTTTTATTGGCTTGTTCCTGTCCCTTGGCTTCTTTGCCGTTCGCGCGCCCTGCGTTGGCGTCTTGGCCTTGGGCCTGATCTTTGGCCGGGTTCGTCTTGGGCGCGGCGGCGCCGTCCTCTTTGCTCTTTGCGCCCGGCGCCCCGGCTCCGGCCCGGGCCGGATCGCCCGCTTGGGCGGGCGCGCCCGAGGGCTTGCCCGCCGAAGCCGCCTCGCGGCCGTTTGCGCCCGAGGTCTTCGCCTTGGCCTGCGCCTTGTTGTTTTCCGCCTTGCCGTCTCCCGCTTTGCCGTCCGCCGCTTTGCCGCTCCCGGGCTTGGCGTTTTCTTGGGCGTTGGGCTTGCCGCCGGGTTCGCTTGGGGCCGGGCCGGAATCCGGGCCGAGGCCCCGGGTCTTGTCCGCGGCCTCGCCCGCTTTCGCGCCGTCGTCCGGGCGCTCGTTTTCGGCTTCGCCGCTTTCGCCTTCGTCCTCCGGCTCGCTCCCGTCTTCGGCCCCCGAGCCCTCCTCTTGCTCCTCCATCAGCCGGTTCCCCTCCTCGTCGGGGCCGGCGGCTTGGCTGCGCAGCGCCCCCCATTGCTCCGGGGTTTTGCCGTTGACCTTGAATTCGCCGTCGCGCAGGGTGACGTCGCCCAGCAGCATGTCGCCCTCGCGCCTCGCATAGCCCAGGCTTTCGAGGTTGCCCACGGCGTTTTTGGCCATGGCCGAGAAAGTGCGGCGCATCTCTTGCCTGGCCTCGGGGTCGATGTCCGCCCCCGCCTCGAAAATCATGTTGATGCGGTTTTCCAAAATGGAGCTCGCCAACGTTTCGCTGATTTGGTATTGGACGTCGATCCCCAGTTTGCCGACCATCTTCTCAAAGCTGCCCATGTCCTCGCGCTCGAGGCCCTTGAAGCCGAGCGTTCCCTTGGCCGCGAGCTTGCCGTGGGGCGTGGTGACCAAAAAGTTTTTGATCTCGATTTCGGGGTCTTTGCGAAACAGGTCGAAGCCGTCGGAGCGCGCGATGTCGAGAATTTCGCTGCGCCACGCCTGCGGCCCGAACCCGAGGCCGCCGCGGCCGGCGGCCAGGCGGGAGGCCGCGGCTTTGATGCGCAGCAGGCTCGCGGGGTCGATGCGTTTGGCTTCGACGTCCACGTCGATGGGGGCGTAGGGGCTTTGCCCAAGATTGAAGGCGCCGATGGCCAAATGGGCGCCCATGTCGACCAAATCGGCGTCGCCGCGGACGAAGGTGGAAAAGCTCACGTCGCGCATGGAGGCTTGGCCCGCGTCGATTTCGACCCCGGGGTCGAACATGCGGCCGATCTTGAAGCCCGTGAGCAACTCGATCGCGTCGGAAAAGGACAGCTTGCGGCTTTGCGCCCCTTGCCAGCTTGCGTCGATGCTCTTGAAAGCCGCCTTGCTTTCGCCCAAGCCCAGAGGTTGGGCGTCGCGGATTTGGCGGTCGATCGTCATCCCCTCGAAGGCGAACGACGCCTTGTCGGCCAAATCGACGCGAAAGCTCGGCGCCGAAAAGGCGTACCGGCGGCGTTTGAAATCGGCGCTGAAATCGACGGTCAGCGCCGATCCCCCCCATTTGACTTTGACGCCCGAAAGCTCTTCGTAGTCGAAGGGGATCGTCGATATGCGCGCCCGGCCCGACTCGTCGAGATTCACAATGTCAACGATTTCGACGGGGTCGCCCTCGCCGAAAAGCTTCTTGGCGGTCTGCGCCGCTTTTTCGGAAAGCTCCGCCTTGCCCGTCGCCTCGGCCAGCGCAAAGGCGCCGTCGCGCCACGGCAGGTAGCGCTCTTTGAGGCGCACCGTGAACGGGTCGCCCAAAAGGGCGCGAATCTGCTCGGGCAGATCGAACGGCGCCTCGTCAAGCAGCCCGGGCCGCAGCCGAAATTGCGCCGCGCGCTCGGTCGAAAGAAACCCGCGCTTGGAATGCTGCGAAATCAGCTCAAGCGGGGAGGAGCGGGTCAGGGCCGCGATTTGGCTCTCAAACGCCTTTTGCGCCTTGGGCGCGGCCCAAAGCTCAACGATCGCGATGTAGGCGGCGGCCAAGGCCGCGGCCGGGCCCAAGGTCCAAGCGAGAATTTTTTTCATGAGGTCGTTGGCTCGTCGTCGCCGCTCGGGCGGGGAGGCTCGCCCCCGATCCGGTTGGCGGCGCATGCGCAAGACAGTCGGATCGGACGGAGCGAATCCGGAACTGCGACAAATCGAAAATTGAAGAAGTTTAAAGGGAAATCAACCAAAAACAAAGGCGGCGCCGGATCGAGCGGCCCGCCGCGGCTCGTTGCCCAAACGCTCCGTCAGATCCCAACAAAGCCCGTTGAGACAAGGAATGAAAAAGCGGGCGGAAACGGCCCAACGGGTCCGGCGAGACGGGGCAAGCGCCGCGGTTTGGCCGGGGCCCGCGCCCGGGCGGGCATCGGCTTCTTGGGCGCAAGCCCGTCGCTTGGCCCGACGACCCGCGCGGGTCAAGCTCGCGCCGCGACGGAAACGGGCGCGGCTTCCAAGGCGGCTTGGGCTCATGCGCCCGCGCAGGCGCCGGCGGGTTGCTCGGTTCGGGCGCTGCGGCCTGCGCCCGGGCGATGGCGGCCGCGGCGCCGACGCTGCGCCCAAGTCGTTCCCAAGGGCTGTTCCTGCGTTCCGGCGCGGTTCCCGAACCGTCGTCGGCCTGGCCCGGTTGTTTGGGTGCGCCGCGCGGGATCCGTTGGGATCCATGCTTGGCGCCGGGTCAGGATTGTAAAGCCGACGGCGCCGTCGCGGCGCGGTCGGCGCGCGCGGGCCGCAAGCCATGCCTTTCGGGGCGGCCCGGGCCCCATGCCGCGCTCCTTGGGGTTGCGCCTTGGCGCGCGTCATGCGGCTTGGACGCGGCGCCTGGCGCCGCCGCTCGTCCCTTGGGGATAACCGGCCGCGCGCTTGCCAAGGCGCCCCTCCCCC
>CAJPTP010000145.1 GCA_905373555.1 uncultured Francisella sp.
GCCCGAAAGCGCCCGCGCCGATCGTTTTGAGCCGCGAAGCGGCAAGCGATGGAGACAAACATGGACTCAACCCGCATGTCGATTGACGAGCGAATCGCCAAATCCTCCCCGATCAAGCCCATCGAGCAAATCGCCCAAACCTTGGGGATCGAAGATCGCCATCTGATGTGGTACGGGCCTTACAAGGGGAAGATCCATCCCGCAGCGGCCGCCGCGGCCCGCGAAAAAAGCGGCGGCAAGGAGGCCGACTTGATTCTGGTCTCGGCCATGAGCCCCACGCCCTTGGGCGAAGGCAAAACGACGGTGACGATCGGCTTGACCGACGCCTTGCGCAGGCTGGGCAAGAAAGCCGTCGTGGCGCTGCGCGAGCCGTCCTTGGGGCCGGTTTTCGGCGTCAAAGGGGGAGCGACGGGCGGCGGCAAGGCGCAATGCCTGCCGATGGATGACATCAACCTGCACTTCACGGGCGACCTGCACGCCATCACGGCGGCGAACAACCTGCTCGCGGCTTTGATCGACAACCACATTTACCAAGGCAACAAGCTCGGGATCGACCCCGACTCGATCACCTTCACCCGCTGCATGGATTGCAACGACCGCCAGCTGCGCGTCGTGGAGTCGGGCTTGGCGACCAGCTGCAAAGGCCACGCCCGCCAAGGGGGATTCGTCATCACGGCCGCAAGCGAGGTCATGGCGGTGTTTTGCATGGCCGACAGCTTCGCCGACCTCAAAAAGCGGCTCGGCGACATCGTCGTCGCGCGCGACAACGAAGGCCGGCCCGTCCGCGCCCGCGACCTCAACGCGCAAGGTGCCATGGCGGCTTTGCTGCGCGACGCGATCTTCCCCAATTTGGCGCAAACGCTCGAGGGCACGCCCGCCATCATCCACGGCGGCCCGTTCGCGAACATCGCGCACGGCTGCAATTCGCTCGCCGCGACCCAAATCGCGATGTCCATGGCCGACGTCGTCGTGACCGAGGCCGGCTTCGGCGCGGATTTGGGCATGGAGAAGTTCATCGACATCAAATGCCGCGCCGCCGGGATCGCCCCCAAATGCGCCGTGATCGTCGCCACCTGCAGGGCGCTGAAATACAACAGCGGCCGCGTCGCGGCGGCCGACGCCGCCCAACCCGACGTCGAGGCGCTGCGCGAGGGATTCGCCAACCTGCGCCGCCACATCGAAAACGCGCGCGACGTCTTCGGGCTGCCCGCGGTGGTGGCGCTCAACCGCTTCGTGGCCGACTCCGACGAGGAGGTCGAGGCGCTGAAGCAAGAATGCGAGAAAATCGGCGTCGAGTGCGCCGAGGCGAAAGTTTGGGAGCAAGGCGGCGAAGGCGGGTTGGATCTGGCGCGCAAGGCGCTGAAGGCCATGGGGCAAAGCGACGGGACAGTCCGCTTCGCCTATTCGCTGAACGGAACGTTGGCCGAAAAAATCGAAACCGTCGCCAAGCGCATTTACAGAGCCGACGGCGTGAACTTCACCTACAAGGCGTCCGGCGCCTTGGATTGGCTGGAAAAGCACGGCTTCGGGGGCTTGCCCGTGTGCGTGGCCAAGACGCAGTATTCCTTTTCCGACGACCCCAAGGCGCTGGGGGCGCCGACGGGATTCAAGCCCGTGGTGCGCGACGTCGCGATTTCCAACGGGGCGGGCTTCGTGGTCGCCTCGATGGGCGACATCATGAAGATGCCGGGCCTGCCCAAGGCGCCCGCGGCCGAGACGATCGACTTGAGCGACGACGGCGAAATCACGGGGCTCTTCTGATTTTTCGGGGCAAGGCGAGCCGGATTGGCCCGCGTCAGGATTGTTATAATGCCCTACCCGACGCCCAAAGGGGCGCCGGATCCCCCGTTTGCGCGGGGAACAGGCCGCGGCGGCGTTTTGGGCCGCAAGCCATGAGCGAACCTCGCCCAAGGCGATGGCGCGGCCGGCTCTTTTTACCTTCAGCGACCCAGGCCCCGACGCGGCCGGGCCGCGCGCGAGGCCCGACATGATCCACTACACCACTTTTTCCAAGAAACGCAACGACCAGCTCAAAGAGCCGATGTTCCTCGGCCAACCCGTGAACGTCGCTCGCTACGACCAGCAAAAGTACCCGATTTTCGAGCAGCTGATCGACAGGCAGCTGTCCTTTTTCTGGCGGCCCAACGAAGTGGATCTGTCGCGCGACCGCACCGACTTCAAGGAGCTGCCGCCCCACGAGCAGCATATCTTCCTTAGCAACCTGAAGTACCAAACCCTGCTCGATTCCATCCAAGGCCGCAGCCCCAACATGGGCTTTTTGGCGCTGGTGTCGCTGCCGGAGCTGGAGACGTGGATCGAGACGTGGTCGTTCAGCGAAACCATCCACTCGCGCTCGTACACGCACATCATCCGCAACGTCATGCCCAATCCGAGCGAGGTTTTCGACGACATCGTGGAAAACCCCTACATCGTCGAGCGGGCCCAAGACATCGCAAGCTACTACGACAACCTGATCCATTACACGCAGCTGTGGCAGCAGCTGTGCGACGGCAAGCACGAGGTCAACGGCAAGACGATCGAACTCAACCGCAGGCAGCTGAAAAAGCATCTGTACCTGTGCATGATGGTCGTGAACATCCTCGAGGCGATCCGCTTTTACGTGTCCTTCGCCTGCTCCTTCGCCTTCGCCGAGCGCAAGAAGATGGAGGGCAACGCCAAGATCATTCGGCTGATCGCCCGCGACGAGGCGCTGCACCTCAACGGCACGCAGCACATCCTCAACATCATGCAAAAAGGCGTGGACGACCCGGAGATGGGCGAAATCGCCAAGGAATGCCACGACAAGGCATACCGGCTTTTCACCGACGCCGCGACCCAAGAAAAGCGCTGGGCGGAATACCTGTTCAAAGACGGGGCGATGATCGGGCTGAACAAAGAGGTGCTGTGCAAGTACGTCGAGTACATCACCAACCTGCGCATGAAGGCGGTCAACCTCGACCCGGCCTTCCCCGACTCGCGCGAAAACCCCATTCCTTGGATCAACGGCTGGCTGGACTCGGACAAAGTGCAGGTCGCCCCCCAAGAGACGGAGCTGAGCTCCTACCTCATCGGGCAGGTCGACACCGCCATCGACCCCGAGGAAGACTTGGGCGATTTTGACTTGTGAGCGCAAAGCGCGCCCAACGCTCAAAGCCTCATTGGACGGCGACCCCGACGGCAGGATGCGGGGTCGCTTTTTTTCTCACGCCTGACGGCCGGATGCGGAATCGGAACAAAACAAAATGATGGTGTGGGTGGAGATCAACAACCAGCGCGTCTTTGAGTTCGACCATGCGCAAATGACGCTGCTTGAGGCATTGGAGCGCCACGGCTACACGATCGAGTACCAATGCCGACAAGGTTTTTGCGGCTCGTGCCAATGCAAGATGACGCGCGGGGAGGTCGACTACGACCCGCCCCCCATCGCCTTCGTGCGCGAAGGCAACATTCTGCCTTGCTGCTGCAAGATCAAATCCGACGACGTCGCCATCGAGCTGGACAACGCGCCCTACCCGTAACGCCGGATCCGACCCATCCGGGTCAATCCCCTCCCCTAATAAAAAGCAAAAAAAACCGCGATCGCGGTTTTTTTTGCATTGGGGCGGCCGGAGCGCAGATCGAAAGCGCGGCGCCGCGATTCCCGGGATTCGGGGTTCGGCCCAAAACTTTTTTTCCCCCTCAAAGTTTGGCGTGCAGAGATCCGGCCAGCGCGGATGCGGCTTGCTCCGCTTTTCCCGCCTCTTTCCCCAACCGCCTTTGGGCCCAAGACAAAGCGCCGCGCAAATCCTCGCGCGCGGCCGAAAGCGCCCGCTCGTCGTCGGCTTTCAGGCTCGCCTCCAGCTTGAATGAGGTGTGCGAGGCGCGCAAAACGGCGCAGAACGCGGGCTTGGCCCATATCCCGCCGGGGGCGCCGCATCCTCCCAAGCCGCCCCGGTTTGCCCATGGGGATCGGACAAGGCTTCGCCCCCTCCCCGGCGGGGCTTGGCCAAAATCCACCCAATCGACCCAATCGATCTTGTTCCCCTTATTTTCGTTTCTCTCTTTTCTCTCGTTTCTCTCCTTATCCTCCCCATCCCCCTTGTCCTCCCT
>CAJPTP010000146.1 GCA_905373555.1 uncultured Francisella sp.
CTGCAACATTGGGGCGGGGGTCATCACCTGCAATTACGACGGCAGGGCGAAAAGCCCCACCAAGATCGGGGATGGCGCCTTCGTGGGCTCGAACTGCGTGCTGGTCGCCCCGATCGAGGTGGGGCCGGGCGCCTATTTGGGCGCGGGCTCGACGCTCACCAAGGATTGCCCGGATGGCATGCTCACGGTGTCTCGAACGCCTCAGCGCAGCGTCCCGTGGAAAGGTCCCAAGAAAAAATAGCGCGCCCGATCGGCGCGCCGTCGATCGTTTCCAACGCAAACGGCCGGGCGATGCGGCTGTTGGACAAGACGCCCGGGGCAAGGCCAAGAAATCGATGCGGCGATCGACTTCTTGGCCTTTCATTTTGCCCCCTTTGTTGCTTTAATCCTCACTTTGATTGGCTTGGGCTTGGCCAATGCCGATGCCAAGCCCAAAGTTCAAGGCCAGGGCCAAGAGGCTCGGGCCGGGCGCTCGATTCGCTTGGGTTGGGCGCCCTGTTGTTTTGCGGCCCAACGCGCGAAACCTCGGCGCAGGTTTGCGGCTTGCCCTCGTCGGGCGCGTTGGGCCGCGCCGGAAAGGAGACGCCATGTGCGGCATTGTCGGCGCGGTCTCGGCGCAGGAAAACGTCGTTCCCTTTTTGTTGGACGGCTTGACCCAGCTTGAATACAGAGGCTACGACTCGGCGGGCGTGGTGGCGTTGGATGACGCGGGCGAAATGCGCCGGGTCAGGCGCGTGGGGATGGTCAAAAACCTGCGCGCCGCGGTCGAGGGCGAGGGGCTCTCCGGCCGCACCGGAATCGGGCATACGCGCTGGGCGACCCACGGCAAGGTGTGCGAGGGCAATGCGCATCCCATCGTCTCGCGCGGCGAGGTGTCGGTGGTGCACAACGGCATCATCGAAAACTACGAGCAGGAGAAAAAAGAGCTCATCGAGCTGGGCTATGCGTTTGAGACCGACACCGACACCGAGGTGGTCGCCCACCGCATCCACAGCGAGCTATGCCGCTTGGGCGATCCGTTCGAGGCGATGAAATCGGCCTGCCGGCGCTTCGAGGGGGCTTACAGCTTGGCGGTGCTTTTTCGCTCCCACCCCGGGGTGTTGGGCGTGGCCCGAGTCAACTGCCCCTTGGCCTTGGGGTTTTCAGACGGATTTTGCTGCGTGGCGTCGGATGTGACGGCCTTGATCGCCCGCACCAGGCGCGTGGCTTATTTGCTTGACGGCGACGTCGGCGTGATCGGCGCCGACGGCGTGGGGAGGCTGGTTGACGCCCAAGGCCGGCCCGCGACGCGCGCCGCGCGCACGTCGTCTTTGAGCTTGGCGTCTTTGGAGCTTGGGCCGTATTCGCATTACATGCAAAAGGAAATCAACGAGCAGCCCAAGGCCGTGGCCGACACCTTGGAGGCCGCCTTGGCGGGCGGTCTGAGCCCCAAGCTGTTCGGGCCCGAGGCCGAGCGGATTTTTCAAGGCGCGACGGGCGTCAAAATCTTGGCCTGCGGCACGTCCAACTATGCGGGCATGACGGCTCGGCATTGGATCGAGCGCTTGGCGCGGATCCCCGCCTCGGCCGAGATCGCGAGCGAGTTTCGCTACGCGCCCGCCGTGCCCGACCCCTCGACTTTGGTGGTGGCGGTCTCGCAGTCGGGCGAAACGCTGGACACCTTGGAGGCGCTCAAGCGCGCCCAAGATTTGGGCTATTGGCGCTCCTTGGCCGTGTGCAACGCGCCGGAAAGCGCCCTCACGCGCATGGCGGCCTCGACCTTCCTCACCCGCGCCGGGGTCGAGCGCGGGGTCGCCTCGACCAAAGCCTTCACCACCCAGCTGGCCGCGCTGTATTTGCTCGCCGCGACGCTGGGCAAGATGCGCGGCTTGGTCGACGCCGCCCAAGAGCGCGAGATTCTCGACAGGCTGCGCCTGCTGCCCGGAGACTTGCAAAAGAGCTTGAGCTTGGAGCCGCAGATTCGCGAGTGGGCGGGGGACTTCGCGCGCCGGCCCAACGCCCTGTTCTTGGGCAGGGGGTTGCATTACCCCATCGCCTTGGAGGGGGCGCTGAAGCTGAAGGAGATTTCCTATTGCCACGCGGAGGGCTACCCGGCGGGCGAGCTCAAGCACGGGCCATTGGCGCTGATCGACGAGAACATGCCCGTGGTCGTGATCGCGCCGAGCGACGATTTGCTCGACAAAATCAAGTCCAACATGCGCGAAGTCGCCGCCCGCGGCGGCAAGCTGTACGTCTTGACCGACGCCGATGGGGATTTGGGCGACGGCGCGGAGGGCTACAAAGTGATTCGCTCCGCCCGCTCCTTGGGGGAGCTTTCGCCCATCGCGCACGCCATCTCCGTTCAATTCTTGGCCTACCACTGCGCCGTCATTCGCGGAACCAACGTCGATCGGCCGCGCAATTTGGCCAAAGCCGTGACGGTGGAATGAGGCCGCCGAGCGGCGACTCGAGGGTCAAACAAAAAAAGCGGCCAAGCCGCTTTTTTTGTTTGTTTGACCGCTTCAGCCCAACGCCACTTCGTCCGAAAGCTGGTTGGGCTTTTCTTTCCCGTCGGGCGGGAATGCCTCCGCCAACGCCTTGTTGACGATCCCCAACGCCCCCAGCGCGGCTTCGAGCGGCTTGTCTTTCTTGAATCCTTCGATGCACGCCGAGCAAGCCTCGTCCCACGTTTCTTGCTTGATCGCCCGAGCGGGGGCGCGGTCGGGGATGATTTGGACGCCTCTGCTCGCCAAATTGATGTAGATCAGCACCCCGCAGTTGCCCTCCGTGTCCCACACGCCCAAGGCGCCGAACCACTCCAAGGCCCGCTTGCGCAGCGGCATGCCTTGTCGCCTTTGCGCGAGGCTCAGCTTCGATTCGATGGCGATCGCCACCTCGCACGCGTGCTGTTTTTCCGATTCGGAGACGGCCTGTTTGATCTTCCGAAGATCCTCTTCGCTGAAATACAGCCTTAGGAACGCCTTTGAGGGCGTCAGAGCCGGAAATTTGCGAAGCGTTCGGGTGAGCCAATTGTTTTTCATGCGCGTTTCCCGGCGCGAAGCCCCAAGCCCGGGTTCCGCGCGATTCGATCTTGATTCCGATTCCGGCGTCTCGCCCCTCTTGCCCGGCCTTAACCCCGATCCCCAATTTCCAAGCCGCAAGACCAATCGCGAGCTTAAAGCCGGGGTCTTCAGGATTGAGGCTTTGGCTTTGGCTTTGGCATCAAGCCTTGGGCGGCGTCATTTGCCGAAATCGACTTGCGGCGGCGCCGAGATTTCATCGGCGTTGTCGACCGCGAAGGTTTGCTTTTCCTCAAAGCCGAACATGGACGCCACGATCGTCGTCGGAAATTGTCGGCGCTTGACGTTGTAGTCGCGCACGGCTTCGATGTAGCGCCGGCGCGCGACCGAGATGCGGTTTTCGCGGCCTTCGAGCTGCTGCTGCAAGGCCGCGAAGTTTTGGTTGGCCTTCAAGTCCGGGTACTTTTCGGCCACCATCAGCAGTTGCCCCAAAGCCGAGCCCATTTTGTTTTGGGCTGAGATGTAGCGGCTTTGCGTTTCGGCGTCGGGGATGGATTCGGATGAGACGTTCACGCCGCCCGCGGCCGAACGGGCCTGCGCGATGTTCTCGAAAATCTCCTTTTCGTGGGTCGCATAGCCCTTCACGACATTGACCAGCTGCGGGGTGAGATCGGCCCGGCTTTTGTATTGGTTGAGCACTTGAGTCCAGTTGGCCGTCGCCGTTTCTTCGGCCTTGACCAAGCTGTTGTAGGCTGCGGCGACAAACAGGGCGCAAACGGCGACGGCGGCGGCCAGGGCGATCAAAACGACTGATGCGGAGCCTTGGCGGCGCCCATCCCATGAGGCGTGAATCCGACTCTCGTCGGGGGAAGATCGGCGCAAAGCGCGGAGGCGAAAAAAGCGCAGGTTCATGTCACTCCCGATGGTTCGGATGAACCGACAAAGGATAAGCCAAAAAAGAATCCCGGCCCGCCCAAGGGCCGAAGCGCAAGCCCAAATCAAAAACGCCCCGACCGATCAAGCCCATTCCGTTTCGCCCCGGGCGCTTTGATCCCGTCGCCAAAAAACACGCAAACAAAAGCGAA
>CAJPTP010000147.1 GCA_905373555.1 uncultured Francisella sp.
GATCCATCCGGCCCCAAGCCGCCCCTTGGGCGGCCCACGGCGACCTTGTCCGCGCCGGGCGCCGCGATCCAAGCGCGCAGGCACGGAGTCGCCGAACGTCGCTCAAGGCGCCGCGCGATCCGTTTTACCCCAAATCCTCGCCCCGACCGTCGGGCTTGGCCTCACCCCGAACCCCGTCGCGGCGCGCCGGCTCAAAGCCGTCGTAGCGCGCGGCGATCGTGGGGTTGACGACGAAACGGAAAGCGGGCTCGTATTTCGGCCGAACCGCGCCTTCGCCCTCGGCCGGGCCGGCTTTGACCGCGGGGGCGAATTCGATCCCGCGGGCGTCGAGCGTCAAGTCGACGGCCTTGCCCCCGCCATCCGGAACCGAGGCGAAACCGCGCCGATAAAATCGGCTCCCAAGATAGATTTCGCTCATTTCCCGGAACAGCACCAGGCAAATCGCCGCCATGGGCAAAGCCAGCAGCATGCCCACAAAGCCCAGCAGCTTGCCGAAGGCCATCAAAGCGAAGATGACGGCCAAAGGCGACAGGCCGATGCGCTCGCCCACCAGCTTGGGCGTGACGACGTAGCTTTCCAAGGTTTGGCCGACAACGAACACCGCCCACACCGCCAACAGCCCGCCCCACGTCCCAAACTGCAGCAGCGCCGCCAAAGTCGCCAGCAGCAAGCCCGTGAAGGCGCCCAGATAGGGAACGAAAACCAAGATTCCCGCCACAAGGCCAATGGCGAAGCCCGAGTCCAAGCCGACCAGCATCAGCCCCAAGCCGTAGACGAAACCCATGATCAGCATGACCGTCAGCTGGCCGCGCAAAAACTCGCCCAACACCTCATCCAAAGACGTCAGCACCTTTTCAACCCGAGGGCGGATGGGATCCGGGATGTAACGGCGAAAGCCGGTGCTCCAGCTCTCCCAATCGCGCAAAAAGTAGTACAGCAAAAACGGCAGCAAGGCCGTGAGCCCCGCGTAAAAGGCGATCGTGGTGCCGGAGCTGGCCGCGAAGCTGGTGAGGCCGACCAAGTTTTCGCGAATTTGGGTTTGGGTCTTGCGAATCAAATCCGCGAAAAACGCGCGATCCATCGTCAAGTCGGCGTTGAGGGTGTGATTGACCCACGGGATCGCGCGGTCGTTGACCCAATCGAGAAAGGCGGGGGCGCGCTCGAACATCGCCCGGGCTTGGCTCACGAAAATCGGGGCGACGACCAGGAAGAAGGCCACCATCATCGCCACCGCCAACAGCATCGCCAGCATCGAGGCGAAGCTGCGGCCGATGCGATCGGACTCGATTTTCGTGACCAAGGGGTTGAGGATGTAGGCCATGATGGCGGCGGCGACGAAAGGCGCCAGCACCGACCTTAGCGCCCCGATCAGCCACACGACGATCGCGAAAAACGCAACCGCCAAAATCCACGTCGCCCAATAGCGCTTGGAGTCGCTCGATCCGAACTCGGCGTGTCCTTTGGTCATAAGATTTCCAATTCGAGCAGAAAAAGGCGGCGCTCGAAGCGAGGGCGGCCGGCGCAACCGGGCGCAGCCCGCGGTCAGTCCCACCGCTCGGCCAAGCAGGCTCGGCGCGTCAAAAAGCCCATCAAGTCTTCGGGCGCGTCGCCCGAAGCGCCGCAAAACGGAATGGCGCCCGCCTTGAAGCAATTGAAGGTCTGCCTTAGCATCTTCAGCTCAGAGGCCTTGCGCAGGGCGTCGGAGCGGTCGCGCGAAAACAGGGCGCAGGCGTTGAACGCCGTCCGGCGCGCCAAGATCGACTCTTTGGCGCCATCCCAATCCGACACGCGCGAAATGGGCAATATGGGCAGGCTTTCCGCCTCATCCAAAATCGGATGGCCGGGCGAGACGAAATCGACGGCGGCGGGCGCGGCGGCCCAACATTTGGATTTGAGGGCCGAATCGTCGGGGTCGATCAAAAACAGGGCCTCCTCGGAGCGCAACCGCTCGACCCAGCGGCCCGCGCGCTCGCAGTCGGCGCGCGACGCGAGCTGCCACGCCTCGCCTGCGCCCCTCGATTTGCCGTCCTGCGCCTCGGGCCGGCGCATTTTGTCGATCAATGCCTCGCGCAGGCGCGAGGCGAAGTCGACCTGGGCGTCGCCCAGCACGTAAACGACGCGCACGGCATGCCCGGTTTGGCAGCCGTCGACGAAAGCCGACGCGATGCGCCCCGCCGCGGCCGCCACGTCGCAATCCGGAAACACGACGGCGACGAAGCGGGAGCGATCGAAGATCGCGACGTTGCACCGCGAGGCCGCCGCCAAGCGCAGGCGCGCCTTGGAATCGGCGTCGCAGCCCAAGCAGGCCAAGCCGCCCAAATCGGGCTGGGCGGCCAAGGCGGCCGCCGTCGGGAAGCCGCCTTGCAAGACGCCGAACGCGCCTTTTGGGAAACTCGCGCGCTGCATCAGATCCGACAGAAAAATCGCGGCCGAGGGGTGAGACAACGACGGCTTGAGGATCACGGCGTTGCCGCACATCAAGGTCGAGACCACCATCGACACGACGTCGCCGAAGCCCAAGCGCCCGTCCTCGACCACGCCCACGGGCCCGACGGGAAACGGAACGGCCGTCGTTTGGGGCTCGGAGGCGTCGGGCAGGCAGCCGCGGGATCGCAGCAGCTCGCGCCACAGCCACGCCTCGTCAAGGTGGCGCAAGGCGCTTTGGGCGTCGGCCCACGCGGCCTCGCGCGAGCATCCCTCCTCTTGCGCCAGCACCGCCGCCAAATCTTGAACCGCCATGCCCAGCAGCTCGCGAAAGTCGCGAAAGCGGGCCAAGCGCCGATCGACCCCCGTCGCGGCCCATTCCTCTTGGGCGCGCCAAGCCGAGCGCAGCGCCGAATCGATGACCTTCTCGCTCGCCGCATACGCCTTGCGCTCGGGCTTGCCCGTCAAGGGGTTGAGCAGCTCAAATTTTTCGTCGCTTTCGGCGACGAGCCGTTCGCCCTCAATGAAATGCGGCACGACATTGAATTTGCCGTCGGTGATGACCTGCCGCGGCGCATCCGGGCTTTGGCTTTGCGCCTGCTGCCACAGTCTGTGCAACAAACCCATCAAAAACTCCCCCCCCAAGCGCGCCCGGGGCCGCCCCTCGCCCCGGGATCCCGTCGATCGCCGTTCACAGCGGCTCGGCGCGCAGGCGCTCCAAAAATTCGTCCTCGCCCAAAATCGCCACGCCGTATTTTCGGGCGTTGTCCAATTTCGATCCCGCGCTTTCGCCCGCGATCACGCAATCCGTTTTTTTGCTCACCGAGGAGCGGCATAAGCCGCCTCGTTTTTCGATCTCGGCGTGCGCCGCCTCGCGCCCCATCGCCGCCAACTTGCCCGTGACGACGAAGGACTTGCCCGCGAAAAAGCCGCCTTTTGGGGCATCCTCCGCGCCCGCGCCCGAGCTCGGCGCGCCCAAATGCGCAAAAAAGACCAAGGCCCGCGCCAAAAGCTCGCCGCGCGGCTGCCCCGACTCGGGGTCATCCGACCACTCGACGAAAGCTTTGAGCGCGGGGTTGTTCGGCGCCGCTTGGGCGATCGCCTCTTGGGCGACGCTCAAAGCTTCGGGATCGGGCCAAGCGCCCAAGGCGGGGTCGGCCAAGGCGCCCGCCGTTTTGCCCAAGCGCGGGTCGGCCGCGAGCTTGGATCCCAATCGATCCAAGCAATCGGCCAAAGCGGCGCGGTCGCGCGCCTTCCATTTGCGCGCAAAACGGCGCCCCCACCCGCCCATGCTCAACGCGGCCGCCAAAGCGGGCAAGCGGCTCGAATCGACGGGCTTCACGCCCGCATCGAGCAAATCCGCGACGTCGGCTTGATTGCGCGCGTCGGCGAAAAACGACGCGACCGACCCCGCGACCGTTTCGCCCACGTCGGGCAGCTGCGTCAAAAACCCCTCGTCGGCGCGCATCAAGGCGCCCAAAGAGCCAAAGGCGCGGGCCAAGGTTTTGGCGGTTTTCTCGCCCACTTGGGGCATCCCCAAGGCGAACAAAAACTTGTCCAAAGGCGGCCGCTTTTTGTTTTCCAGCTCCGCCAAAATGTTCTGCGCCCACTTTGACGGCTCCTCGATCGCGCCGTCGTCGGCATCGCCCCATTTT
>CAJPTP010000148.1 GCA_905373555.1 uncultured Francisella sp.
AAAGTTTGTCTTCGGAAAGGAAAGCCGCCAAAATGAATTAGCAAACACACCCTAGGCTTGCGTTCCCGTTTGGGCGCCCCTTGGCCCCAAGGCCGAGGCCTCGAAGCCCAATCCCGAAGCGCGGCCCTTTTGCCCCGGGCCCGCTTTCTCTCGACCAAGGCCGGCCGATCGATTGTTCGCGCGCCCGGCGCTCGGCTGCAGGCGCGATCCGTCGGGCCGGCCCGGGCATTGAATCCGCCGCGCCCCTCGAATCGGCCGGCCGGCCGCGCCCCGCGGATCCGATCGGTGGCGCGCCCGGCGCCGAGGCCGCCCTAAGCCGGCCGGGCTCGATGGCCGGGCCATTGGCGCGCGATCGCAATCGGCCAAAGTCGCCGGCGGGAATGGTCGGCGCTTTGCGGGCGGGGAGAGGAAAAGCCCGGCTCGGATCGCAGCGGCGCGAGCGACGAATGCGGCGCCCGACCCATACGATTATAGTGATTCGCATGAAATGATTTCGACGTCCGTCGGCGCTTTCTTTCCTTGTTTCCGCTTGTTCACTCCCCCCCCCCCCTCATTTTTTCCCGGGGGGATGGGGATGGGGGAGAGAGGGCGCCGCGCCTCGCTTGAGGCTGGGGCGCGTCTGTCCGGCTTCCGCCTGCGATAAAAAAACGGCCTTGATGGCCGTTTTTGTTGAACAAAGCTTGCCCGGAGCCGACCGCGTCGAACCCGGGCGCCGGAATCGGCGTTCGGATTCACAAAATCCCCGCGCCGCCGTCGTACAGATTCGCGCTCATGTCGATGCGGTAAGCGGATCCGTTCACGCAGTACTCCAGCTCGACCTGCGCTTCGCCGAAATCGTCGACGTACTCCCGGGCGCTTGCGATCGTTCCCTCTTTGAGGGCCGCTTTGTTGCCGGCCCCGCCCTTGATTTCGATCTTGCCGCCGTTGGCCTCCATGCCTTCCGCGTCGATTTGGATGATGTTGAACAGCTCGCCTTCGGCGGCGGGCCGGCCCAAGTCGATGGTCTCGACGTTGGCGAAGCGCGAGAGATTCACGACGTTGCCCGCTTGGGTGAACGCAACCGTGTCCGAGCCGTCGCCGCCGTCGATGCGCCCGCCGACCATCTTGCCCAAAGACGCCGCGTCGTCGCCCGATCCCAAGCTCAAATCGGCGGCGAAGTCGCCCGCGATCTCAACGCGGTCGTCGGCGGAGCCGAGATTGACCGTCGCTCCGGTGAGGCTCGCGCTCGCAAAATCCACGCCCCCGGCGCTGCCGCCCTCCCGGTCTGTGAGGTCGAGCTTGTCGCCAAACTCGACGTCTTTGCCGTTGGCCGTCGCCCGATGCGCGCCTTGCTCGATGGGCGGCAGATATTGCAAATCGGGCTCAACGGCGCTTCCCGCCTCCTCGCTGAAGGTGGCCGAGGCGGCGCGCAGGGCGGTTGCCTGCGGCAGCGCGGTTTCGTCGAACACTTTGACGGTGTAGATGAACAAGCCTTTGTCGGTGTCGATCGCCACCTCGTAGTCGTCGGTCGTGAGCGTGCCGTCCACTCTCGTTCCGGTGAAAATCGGTTTGTCGATCCCTTTGGCGCCTTTGCTCCACCCGCCTCCCGAGAACGAGCGGTCGTTCAGGTGCGGCATGAAGGAAACGGTCGTGGAATAGCTGTGGCTGACGTCGTAGGCGTTTTCTTGCAAACCCGCGTAGGCGACTCCGATTTCCTCCCCGTTTTTGAACACGCGCACGCCGTTGAGTTTGAGGGGGCCTCCGTTGGGGTCGCCGACTTGGAAGCTCCACATGTTTTTGGGCACGAGCGCGTAAGGGAAATAACCCGCCGCGGGCCATTCCAGCGTATTGGGCTTGTAGGCCTGCGCGTAATCTTTCGGGTCGTGCGTCAGGGTGGGGTTCCAAGGCACGGAGTTGAATGTGTTGTAGGCGGTGAAGACCGTGTCGCCGTCGCGAACGGCGTAGCCCGGCGCCGTTTCGCGCATGTTGGGGCTCAAGATCTGCATGCGATGGCCGAGATTGAGCCCCATGGCGTTGTAGTCGTCGGAAACGTAGCCCGAAACATCGCCCTTGGCGCCGCCCATGCCCAACACCGAGCTGTTCGACGCTTTGCTGGCGTCACCGTCGAAATGCTTGAAGCCTGTGAGGCCGTGATCGATGCGGCCTTCGCTGGCCATGGCGATGGCCGCTTTTTGGGCGCTTTCGACCACGTCGGCGCGCCCGCTCAACGTCACCCCGTCGGTTTGGTTGAAGCTGCGGAAGGCGTTGATGGCCGAAAGCCCGTTGGCCGCGTTGGCCGTTTCGGGATAGGTCATGAAGCCCTCGGGCATCTTTTTGGCGCCGCCTTGCCCGGTCCACTGCGCGTCGTTGGCGTCGGGGAAGGAGCGCAGGCCCTCGACGTCGATGCGGTCATGCTCTTGGATCAGCTTGTAGTTGCGAACCGCCTGCGCGAAGGTCGTGTCGCGCTCCGTGGCGCGAATCCCTTGGACGTTTTCCATGCCGGACCATGCGGGGGAGTTGACGTTGACGCTCGCGGCGTCGAGCGTTTGCCTGTCTTCGTCGATCAGCTTCGCCGTGAGCCCGAAGCCTTTTTCTTCTTCCCAAGCGCGCAAATCCTCTTTTTGCGCATCGAATGACCACGCCCCGTCGCGGATGGTTGTTTCGCCGATTTTTTCGCCTTGGTTGCCGTGGGCGTCGGTTTTCCAAATCTCCACCGTCATGCCGTCGGCATGCTTCGCGCTGCCCGAAAACGCCCGCGCAACGTCCAATTCGGAGAGGGAGAGGATGTTGTCGCCCGTGAACGGGTTGGCCGAGATGGCGGGGCAAACGTCGAGGGTGAGGGAGTTTTGCGAGTAGGCTTGGAGCTTTCCGCCGTCGCCCGGGACGAAGGTTTGGATGACCAGCGTTTTGCCGTGGATCGCCTCGGCGTCGAGCGAATCCGTTCCCAAAGCCGCTTTCAGTTGGCTTTCGTCGAGATCAAGTCTCCACTTTCCGTCTTTCGCGTGCGCCACGAACGCGGCTTTGCCGACGACCGCGGCGATGCTCTGGCCATCCTCCAAGCCCTGCGCGCTGCCGCCGACCGTCAAATGGCCGTCTTTGACGTTCGCGTTGGCCTCGGCTTTGTCGATCAAGTCCGGCTTGAGAATGGTTGCCCGGGTGTTGCCCGATGCGTGATCCAAGGTCGTATCCATCAGGATTCGATCCTCGCCCGGCTTGTTGTTCAGCACGACGGGCATTTCCGCGGTTTGCTCTCCCGTAGGCGTTTTGATGACGGCCTTGACGATCGAGACGCTGTCTTCATGCAGCTCTTTGGCGATTGCTTTCTCGGCGCCGTCGAAGCTGACCGAGTTTTGGCCCGCTTTGGCGGTCGCGGTCGCGACTTCCTTGCCGTTGACCGTGAGCGTCGCCGTCTCCCCGCCGCTGAACTTTTGGCCGCCCGACAAGGCGAACGTGACGTTTTTCTCTTCCGCCCCGGGCTCATCCGTGATTTCGTACAGCGCGTGCGCCGCTTCGGATGCGGGCTCCGAACCGTGCGCGACGAGGGCGTTTTCGGCCAAGGCGGGCGCCTCGCCGATCGTGACGTTGACCTCTTTGGCTGCGGCGATGGGTTTCGAGTCCTGCGGGTTCTTGGATGGGACGGAGGCGCTGAACTTCAGCGCGCCGTCGTCGGCGCCGACGTTCAGTTCGGCCAATTTTTCGGGTTGGAGCGTCACGGAAAAAGCGCCTTTGCCGTCGGGCTTTTGGTCGGGCTTGAGCTCGACGTCGACGGTTTTGCCGTTGGCCGGGTTTTCGACGTGGATGGCGGCTTGGTCGTCATCGCCCCATTGGCCGTAGTTTTTGAGCTTGAGCTTGACCTTGACGGGCTTGCCCAAGTTCTCATGCGTGATGTTGCGCCCGTCGCCGACGTGCGTGATGCTCAAGACAGGCTCGTCCAGCGCCTTCACGGCTTTGAGCTTTGCGCTGACCTCTTTGCCGTTGACTTTGGTGGAGACGGTGACGTCGTACAGCGCCCCGGGCTGCAGATCCAAGCCCGACAGATGTTCGTCTTTTATGGAAAAGACCGGGGCGCCTTTGGGGGAGTCCTCATC
>CAJPTP010000149.1 GCA_905373555.1 uncultured Francisella sp.
CCTCCGCCCCGGCCCAACCGCGTTTGGGCCCAACCGCGTTTGGGAGCGCGGTTGGGGATTGGCGCGCGGACGGGGATTGGGGATACAATCGCGCACTTGCGCGGCTTGGCGGCGCGGCGCGGAGCGGATCGCTGTGAGAAGCCCAAGCGGCGGCCAAGCCGATTTGAACCATTTTTTTCCGGCCCGGCGCCTTGGCGCCGGGCGCTGCGGCGCCCAGGCGCCCGAACCGACATGAACGACACACGCGCCGCCTCGCGCCTTCCCCAAAACAAGCCCATCGGCGTCTTCGACTCGGGAGTCGGGGGGCTGACTGTGGTCAAGGCTTTGGCCGAACGGCTGCCGCGCGAGAACTTGGTGTACTTCGGCGACACGGCGCGCGTGCCCTACGGCGGCAAGTCGGCTTCGACGATCGCGCGCTACGCCAACGAGATCATCTCCTTTTTGCTCGCGGCCGACATCAAGGCGCTGGTGATCGCCTGCAACTCCATTTCCGCCGTCGCGGCGGAGGACATTCGCCGCGACCGGGCGGGGATGCCCGTGCTGGATGTGATCACGGCGGGGGCGAAGACCGCCGCGGCCAAAACCAAGAACAAGCGCGTGGGGGTCGTGGGCACGATCGCGACCGTGGATTCCCAAGCCTACCCCCAAAAAATCAAGGCGATCGACCCCGACGTCGCCGTCAGCTCCGCCGCCTGCCCCCTGTTCGTCCCTTTGGTCGAGGAGGGCTGGGTCGACGACGAGGTGACGGCCATGGTGGCCCGGCGCTACCTCGACCCCATCGCCGCCCAGGGCGTCGACACCTTGGTGCTGGGCTGCACCCACTACCCTTTGCTGCGGCCGCTGCTGCAAAGGCTGTACCCGGGCTTGGGCATTGTCGACTCGGCGGTCGCGACGGCGCAGGAGACCTTCGAGAAGCTGCAAAAGGCGGGGCTGCTCAACGACGGGACGCAAGAAACCGGCCGGCGGCGCTTCGTCGTGTCCGACAGGCCGCAAAGGTTTCGCGAGACCGCGGAGCTGTTTTTAGGGGAAAGCCTGGGCGATTTGGAAGTGCGCAGGCTGGAGGTGTGAAAAAGGCGCCGAGAGGCGCAATCGGTTCAATCAACCGGGAAACGACCGAAAAGACGCGCAAAACGGCGCGCCGCGGCGCCGATCCCCCGCCGTTTCGTTCCATCCCAATCAATCCAAAATCAATCAAAAAAAGCCGAGGAAAGCGATCGCGGCGGATCGATTCCTCGGCTTTTTTGCGCGCAAGCGCGAAGCAAAGCGGCGAAGCAATGCCTTTAGCCCTCTTGGGCCGGGGTCTCGGATCCCTGTTGGGCGGCGGCGCGCTTGGGATCCAAGATCAGAAAATGGTCGCGGTAGTGGCGCAGCTCCTCGATGCTTTCCATCGCGTCGGCCATGGCCGTGTGGCGCAGTTCCTTCTTCACGCCGTTGTAGACCTTGGGGTTCCAGCGCTTGGCCAACTCCTTGACCGCGGAGACGTCGATGTTGCGGTAGTGAAACCAAGCCTCGAGCTTGGGCATGTACGCCTTCATGAAGCGGCGGTCTTGATGGATGGAGTTGCCGCAAAGCGGGGTGGCGCCCTTGGGCACCCATTGCTCGACGAACTCCAGGCAACGGCGCTCGGCCTCGGCCTCGTCGACGTCGGACGCGAGAACGCGCCCGATCAGGCCCGACTCGCCGTGGGTTTTGAGATTCCAAGCATCCATCGCGTCAAGCAGCGCCTTGCTTTGCCGCACGACGACGTCCGGCCCCTCGGCCAGCACGTTCAAATCGCCGTCGGTGGCGATCAGGCCGACTTCGAGGATCCGGCAGGACTCGACCTCCAAGCCCGTCATTTCCATGTCCAGCCAAATCAAATTGTTTCTGTTTTGCATCCTGTTTCCTTCCGGTTGAGGGCGCAGCTTAGCCCCTTTTCCCAAATTTTATAACGCCGCCCGTCCGCGAGGGGTCCGAAGGGTTCGACCCGCCAAGGGCAATGGCCTTTGGCGCCCCGGAGCCCGCCCCCCGGGATCTCTTTTTCCCCTTTTTCCTCTTTTTTTTCCTTTCCTCTTCTCCTCGCCGCGCAGACGCCGCAGGGGCGAGAAAGGGGGCGGCTTTGACTGTCCCCGTTGAGCCTCGGCCTTGGGCGGGATCGGCCCCGCCCTTAACATTGTCCAAACCATCGGCTTCCCGGGCGCGCGGCGGCTCCGCCGCCCGAGCGCGGCCCGCCCCGCGCGCGCAGACACACTCCCACCGACCCGCAAGGAAAACGCCATGTCCGACCCCGCGCCGCAGCATTCCAACCGAACCCGCCCCTCCGGCCCAACCGCGCCCGACGCCAAGCCGTACGACCGACTCCTTCCCCTCGCGCCGCCCAAGCCCCGGCGCGGCGGCGAGGCCCGTCCCGAAAGAGAAACCGGAGGGAACGGGGGAAGGGCGCAAAAGACTCCCGTCGACGAGCGGGAAGCGAAAGCCGCGCTAGGCGCTGGGGCCAAGCGCGATGACCCCAAGCGGGAAGGCGGCGAGCGCGAGACCGCGTCCCCGCCCGCCTTGGTTCGAGCGTGCCGCGGATCGAACCCGGGCGAGGCGACGGCAAACGGCCGCGGCCGGGGCGCAAGGCGCGCGGGGCGATCCGGCTTGCCCGAGCGCTCGGCGCCCGAGCCCGCACCCGCGCCCGCGAAACGGCGGGCCGCCGAACCCAAGGAACCTCAAGGCGAGAGCGGCGACGGGGAAAGGGCCGCGCGCCCCAACCGCTTCGGCGAATTCGGCGACGGCCGGGAGTTCGGTGACTTCGGGGAGTTCAGGGAGTTCAGGGAGTTCGGGGAATTCAAGGGATTCGACGGGCGCGAGGATTTCTTTGGGCATGACGATCGATTCGGTGCCGCCGGCCGCGGCGCGCCCGAAACCCCGACCATCGACGGCGCCCAATTGCGGCGGCAAGGCGCCCCCGAGATGGTCGGCTCGGCGCCCCGAAAGCCAGGATCAAACCTGTTGGCGGGCGCTTTGCTGTTTTTCGCGGCGGCTCTGCTTGTCGACGCCGTCGTGTGGTTTTTCCCGACGCCCGAGCGGGCGCAGCTCAACGCAGCCCGAGCCGCGCGCTTCGAGCGCGCCGCGCGCGCCTTGCAAAGCGCGCCCGCCGCCGTTTCCGAATCGCAGGGCAACGCGGACAAACGGCAATGCGCTCAAACCGCGCCTTGAGCCCGCCGAAAGGCGCCGCCCGGATCGGCGCGCGCTCGACGCCCGACGGTTTTTGAGGGAATGGCCAAGGCCGCAAGAGGCGGGGTGGAAAAAAAAGAAAAAGAGAGACGGCCGTTCGGCCGCGCTTGGCGATCGGGGTTTCCCAAGCAAGCTTTCATCCGCTTCGACAATCGACGGTTGAGCCAACGCGCCCCCGCCCACAGACGAGCCGTTTTGGGGTCGCGGGGGCCTTTAATCGCCCAAGCGCAGGCGCCGCAGCCGCGCCCCCAAAATCTCGGCGGCGTCGCGGACTTCTTTTTCCGGCGCCCTCTTCTCGATGAAAGCCAGCAAGTCCATGAGCGCCAACCGCGACGTGAGAAAGTCGGGCATGTCGAGCTGAAGTTGGTCGACGACATCGGGCGGCTCGGCGCCGCCGATGAGCCGGCGCAGCGCCAAGATCAAGCGGCCCAAGCGGGTGGCGCCGAATTCCGAGCTCTTGGAAAAATCGCGGGATTCAAACTCGTTGATTCTTTTCAGCCGAGCGCCGTTGGCTTTCATGCTGCCCATCAGCGAGGCGTAGTCCTTGACCGCGAAGGTTTTGGCGAAATTTTGATAGTCGCCGAGCTTCTTCGCCCCTTTGCTTTCCATGTCCATCATGCGCAGGACGAAGCGCTCGACCCCGGAAAGCCCGGACCAAACGTCAAGCTTGAGCTCCCCGGGAACCAACAGGTTGTTGGCCGCCTGCGACGCCTGCTCCACGATTTCATCCACCGCGGTCGTTTCGCCTTGGGCCCGAGGCCGAATCGCCAATTCGGCGACATCCTCGCCGCCGATGCGCGTGTACGCCGTCAGAACCTTCAGCGCGGCGGCATAACCCGCCATTTGCAGGTCGGAGTCGTTGAACACGG
>CAJPTP010000150.1 GCA_905373555.1 uncultured Francisella sp.
ACCCGCTACCGCTCCAAAGATTCGCCCTGCGAGGCCGAGTTTTTCGGCGACGGGTCGTTCGCCCTGCGCTTCGACCGGCCCGAATGGGCGGTGACCCCGGGCCAATCCGCCGTTTTGTACGACGGCGACGTGTGCTTAGGGGGGGGAATCATCGAATCCTCCGCCAAGGACTGAATTTCCGGCCTCTTGCCCCAAGAGCGCGGAGGCCCTTCCCTTTTTTCGGGCGCAGGCCGATTTGCGACGATTCGGCTCCGCCCGGGCCGCGCAACGGCGCGGCGCAAACACAGGCGAAGGCGCCTTGGGCCCCTTTGCCGCCTGCGCGAGGCATTGGCAGACATGGAAAAGATTTGGCTGAAGAATTACCCGCCCTCGGTTCCCCCCGAAATCGACGTCGAGCAATACCCATCGATCCCCGCCATGATCGATTCCTGCGTCGCCAAGTTCGGGCCGAACAAGGCGTTCACGAACATGGGCAAGACGCTGACCTTCGCGCAGACGGGCGAGATGGTTCAGAGGCTGGCCTCGTTTTTCCAAAACGTTTGGAAGATCAAAAAAGGCGACCGGGTGGCGGTCATGATGCCCAACGTCCTGCAATACCCTCTGTGCGTGTTCGCCATTCTCAAGGCGGGCGGGGTGGTGGTGAACGTCAACCCGCTGTACACCCCGCGCGAGCTGGATCATCAGCTCAACGACGCCCAAGTCTCGGGCGTGGTCGTGATCGAGAACTTCGCGAACACCTTGGAGCAGGTTTGGGAAAAAATCGGCCGGCCCAAGGTCATGGTCGCTTCCGTGGGCGACCTGCTGGGGCCCGTGAAGGGCGCGATGGTCAATTTCGTCCTGCGCAAAGTCAAGAAGATGGCGCCGGAGTATCGCCTGCCCGGGGCCGTGACCTTCAAACAGGCGCTGGCGCAGGGAGCGAGCGCCAAGTTTGAGCCCGTTGAGCTGTCGTTGGCCGATTTGGCGTTTTTGCAGTACACGGGCGGCACGACCGGAATCGCCAAGGGCGCGATGCTCACGCACGGCAACATCTGCGCCAACGCGCTGCAGGCCCGCGTTTGGGTGCTCACCGGCATGGAGGAGGGCAAAGAGGTCGCGTTGGGGCCGCTGCCCTTCTACCACATCTTCGCCTTGACCATCGACGTCATCCTGTTCTTCGTCTTGGGCGGCCGGACGGTCATGATCACCAACCCCCGCGATTTGGGCTCCATCGTTCGGGCCATGAAGCGCGACCAAATCACGGTGTTCATCGGCATCAACACCCTGTACAAAATGCTCTTGCAGTACGAGCCGTTCTTGGCGATGGACCACTCCAAGGTCAGGCTGTGCTTCCAAGGCGGCATGGCCATCCAAGAATCGGTGGCGGCCGAATGGAAAAGGCTTTTCGGCAAAACCATCATCAACGCCTACGGCATGACCGAATCCAGCCCGGGGGTGGTGGTGCAGCGGCTCGACGTCGAGGGGTTCTCCCAATCCTCGGGCTACCCCGTTTCCAACACCGACATTTCCATCCGCCAAAACGGCGAGGAGGTGGCGCCGGGCGAAACGGGCGAGATTTGGGTCAAGGGGCCGCAAGTTTTCGGCGGGTATTGGAACAACCCCGAGGAAACCGCCAAATCGATCGACAAAGACGGCTATTTCGCCTCGGGCGACATCGGCCGCGTCGACCCCGAGACGGGCGAGGTGTACCTCATCGACCGCAAGAAGGACATGATCGTCGTTTCGGGCTTCAACGTTTACCCCAACGAGGTCGAGGCCGTCGCGACCGCGCTCCCGGGCGTCTTGGAGGCGGCGTGCGTGGGCGTCAAGAGCGAGAAGTCGGGCGAGGCGGTGAAGCTGTTCGTCGTCAAAGACGACCCCAATCTCACCGAAGAAGACGTCATCGCCCACTGCCGCAAAAACCTCACGCCGTACAAAGTGCCCAAGCAAATCGAGTTTCGCGACGAGCTGCCCAAATCCAACGTCGGAAAGATCCTGCGCCGCGCCTTGAAGGAATAGCGCAGAAGGAGCGGCGCGACGGCGCCGATCGGCGGCGCAACGGCCCCGAAGCGGCCCTTTGCGCGCGCCCGTAAGACGGCCTTAATCGTTGTTGCGTAACATTGTCCGCGCCGGGATTCGCGCTTCGGGCCTTGCCTCGAGCGGCGCCTCGGGCGCGGTTGGACGCGCGCATGAGCATTCTTTTTTTGCGCCCGCGCGCCGCGGTCTTTGCGGCGCTTGCGGCGGCCGTTTTGGTTGCGGGCTGCTCCCCATCCGAGCGCTCGGGATCGCCGCAGCGGCCCGACTTTTCATCGAACCGGCCGCAGGACGGCGCAGGCTTGATCGACGGCGCGCCGGGCGGCGATGCGCCGCGCGACGAAATCTCGGCCGCCGTTTTGCCCGCAAGCGGCAAAGCCCTGTACACGCCCGAGCAAATCAAGCAAGGGCTGAGGCAAAGCGTTCCGGCGAAGATGGTCGACCCGCGGCTGTTCGCGCCCGAATACGTCAAGCAAAACGAAAAGCTGATCGAGCGCTACGCCCAAGCGCTGCTCAACGGCGATTTGGAAACGGCGCTGAGCCTATGCTACGTCAACCCGGGGCCGCCCGGCGCCCCCGGGCGATACGCCAAGCCCGCGCGCGAGCGCGCCCAAGAGCTGATCCGCGAGCTCAACGAGCTCAAGCTGGAATACGGCCCCTACGGGCGGGTCGAACGCATCTATTTCGACGCCTCGGCCAATTACGAGGATGGCGACATTTGGCTCGCGACCGTCACCTACGCGTTCGGGCCTCGGCCCGGGCGCGCCGGGGCCGCGGCCAGGATGAGCTCCGAGCCGCCGCCCAAGGGCGAAAGCCTTTCGGCGCCGAAACTCGGGGCGGGCGAGCGCGCGACAAAGAAAAGCTATCTGCTGATCACCGTCAACGGCGCTCGGCGCGTCGTCATTTGAGCCGGTCAAGCCCTCTCCCCGGGCGGCAAGGGAGGGGGAGGGCGCATCGACGAGCCAAGCCGGAAAGCCAAAACAAGCTTGAAAAAGCGGCCCATGCCGCCAAATGAGACAAACGGCGAAAACCGAACCAACGCGTCGCGTCCGCTTCGGCCGCGAAACACAAAAGGAAGAAGCACCGAATGAAGGGATTTTTGAAAGCGGCCGGCTATCTTGTGGCCACCAACCTGCTCATCATGATCATGGTGGGCGTCATCCTCGCCGTTTTGCGGGCTTTCGGCGTGCAAATCGAGCCCTCGACCATGGGGGGGTTGATGGCATTGAGCCTGATTTGGGGCTTCGCGGGCTCGTTTTTTTCGCTGTTCGCGAGCAAATGGCTCGCGACGCGTCAGGTCGGGGCGCAAATCTTGGAATCCCCCGCGACGGCGCAAGAGCGCTTTTTGTTCGACGTCGTCGAAAGACTGGCGGGCGAATGGGGCCTGAAAACGCCCCAGATCGCCGTTTATCCCTCGCCCGAGCCCAACGCCTTCGCCACGGGGCCAAGCAGGAACAATTCCCTCATCGCGGTGAGCAGCGGCCTGATGGAGAAGATGACCAAAGACGAGATCGAGGGCGTGTTGGCGCACGAGATGGCGCACGTGGGCAACGGCGACATGATGACGATGACCTTGATCCAAGGCTTGATGAACGCCTTCGTCATTTTTCTTTCGCGCTTCGTCGCCGGGGCGATTGTGGCCTTCACCCGGGGCGAAGACGACGACGCCCCCGTCGAGGGCTCAATGGCCTACAGCTTGATCTCCCTCGCGTTGAACATCGTCTTCGGCGTTTTGGCCTCGATTGTCGTGATGTACTTCTCGCGCAAGCGGGAGTTCGCGGCCGACGCGGGCTCGGCCAAGCACGTGGGCAAAGACAAAATGATCGCCTCGCTCAAGAAACTCGACGCCATTTACTCTCCCTCCGATCTGCCCAAAGAAGTTTCGGCGATGGGCATCAGCGGCGGCGCGGGCTCTCTGTTCGCCAGTCACCCCAGCATCGAGCGGCGCATCGCGGCGTTGGAAAAGACCGACTTCTGATCCCAAGTCGGGGTCGATGATCCGACAAACAGTTTTCCGAATCGCAAAACCGCCGCTTGGCGGTTTTTTTGATC